>DATGWU010000401.1:0-4631 GCA_035299345.1 Rhizobium sp. | reverse complement strand
GGTGCGCCGCGCCCCAATCCGGAACAGCCCGAACGGATCGAACGCCTGCTTCTCGGCGCGAAGGCCGCGGGCTGCGAGATCGTCCGGCCGCGCGCCCACGGGCTCGCCCCGATCGCCGCAGTCCACACGCCGGAATATCTTGAATTCCTGGAGCATATCTTCGAACGCTGGCAGCGCATCGCCGGTGCCTCGGAGGAGGTGATCCCGAACATCCATCCGCTCGCCCGCACCGGGCGCTACCCGGCATCCGCCGTCGGCCAGGCCGGGTACCACATGGCCGACACGGCGTGTCCGATCTCCGCGGAAACCTGGCAGAGCGCGTGCTGGAGCGCCTGGAGCGCGGTGGAAGCGGCGGAAGCCGTGCTCGGAGGCGCGCCGGCTGCCTACGCACTCTGCCGGCCGCCCGGCCACCATGCCTTCGCCGATGTCGCCGGCGGTTTCTGCTTCGTCAACAATTCCGCGGTCGCCGCGCAGCATTTGCGCCGGTCGGCGGCGCGCGTCGTCATCCTTGATGTCGACCTCCACCACGGCAACGGCACGCAGGGCATTTTCTACGCCCGCTCCGACGTACTGACGATCTCGCTCCATGCCGATCCGGTGCGCTTCTATCCCTTCTTCTGGGGCCACGCCGACGAACGCGGGGAGGGGGACGGCCTTGGCTACAACCTCAATCTGCCGCTGCCGCGCCAGTCGGGCGACGAGGATTTCCTGCTCGCCCTCGGCGCCGCCTTCCGCCGCATCCGCGCCTTTTCTCCCGATGCCCTCGTCGTGGCGCTCGGGCTCGACGCCTTCGAAGGCGACCCCTTCGGCGGGCTTTCGGTGACGACGCCCGGTTTTTCGCGGATCGGCGAGGCGATCGCGGGGCTCGGCCTGCCGACCGTCATCGTCCAGGAGGGCGGCTATCTCTGCGACGCGCTTTCCGACAATCTCACCGCCTTCCTCTCCGCCTTCGGGGCAGGCGCCGGCGGCTGATCCGCATGCTGCCGGACGCCTCGTTACATCATCGCGTCCGGCAGCATCTTGAAACGGACACAATGCATAGTCATCTATAGCTTCGATATCGGGCTTGATGCGGCTGGCGCTCCAGGGAGAGCGCCTCTTGAATGCACGCATCGGACATCGGCTCTCATGACGAGCCTTGAGCTTTCCCCTGCAGCCTGAATTCCTCCCAAGACATGATTGCGGCTGGTCGCATCCAAAGACCGCCGCTTAGGAAACCTATGCAAAAGACACAAATACTGACGACCAACAAACCGAAAAGCATTTCGTTGCCCCGGCGCCTGCCGGTCGCGGCCCACGCCGCCAAGCGCATCGCCGCACCCGCCGCCTGGCGGCCGGCCACCGTGCGCTTCAGCCGCGAGGAACTGCGCGCGATCGTCGCCGAACAGATCGACTGACACCACGGCGCCTTACACCCACCCCAAGACAACCAATCGTCCACCAAGGAGAGGCCGGCGAGACCGGCCTGAACACGAAGAATGAGCAAAAGACCAACCCGCGGCCCTCGCCAGAAGAGCCCGTCAAACAACCGCGGCCGCAGCGGCGCACGCGGCGGCTCGCATGGCCCGGCGATCTCGCCCAAGGCCGCAATGGACCGCTACGAACACTATCTTGCGCTGGCGCAGGAAACAGCCCGCTCCGGCGACCGCATCGAAGCGGAAAACTACTACCAGCACGCCGAACACTACTATCGCAGCGCCGCGGCGATTGCGGCCGCAGCCGCGGAAAAGGCCCCTCACGCCTGAGGCGTGCTTCCCCTCATGACCGGCGGACGCAACGCTCCGTGACGATCGCCTGCATGGGCACGTCATGCCGCTGCGGGTGGATGGTCGGGATCTCCTGTAATCCGTAACCGACGCCGATCGCCATCGGCCGGCCGGCAAGCGCCGCCAGCGTGCGGTCGTAATAGCCGCCGCCGTAGCCGAGGCGATAGAAGTCCCGGTCGAAACCGACCAGCGGCGCGATCACCACGTCCGGCGTGATCTCCGGCCCCTCGGCCGGGTAGGGAATGTTCCACACCCCGCGTTCGAGCTTCTCGCCCTCCGCCCAGGCGCGGAAGGTGAGCGGCTGCCCCTTTCCGGCGACGACCGGAAGCAGGGCCTTGCCGCCCCTGGCCGTCACCGTCGCCATCCACGGCCGAAGATCGGGTTCCCCGCGAAACGGCCAGTAGAGGCTGATCGCCTTGCCGGCGACCTCGGGAACGAGCGTGTCGAGCCGCTCGGCAATCAGCCGCGAATAGCTCGCCCGCGCATCCGGCGAAAGCGCCATGCGCGCGGCGATCAGCCGCTCCCGCTCCGCCGCACGCCAACGCATGACGTCGTGCGGTTCCGCCGGCGCGAGCCCCATATAGGCCGGGTCGATCTCGTGCATGAAACAGGCCGGTGAAGCATATTCGCGGTCTTCCTCGTCGTCGCGACCGGACATCAATTCCTCCCTCTGCCGGCGTGGAACGAACTTTCCCCGCAAGCCGGCGAAGCGGCAATAATCTTCCTTGAGTAGCATTCCGGCATCGCCAATAAAACGGGCAGCCTGCTCTTTTCAGAAGCATGGCCTGTCCAAAGAGCGAGCAGATAGCCGAAAAAATGACCGACGGACCCGTTCGACGCCGACGCTTCCCGCCTGAAAACCGTTTCCCCTTCTTTCATCCCATCCTTGCCGGCGCGACGTTGCGCGAGCGCCTGCTCGCCTGCGTCGGAGCGCTGCTCGCGACCACGCTTACCGGCTTCATCTGTGGGGCGCTGCTCGGACCCGATCCGCATCTGCCGCTGATCGTCGCGCCGATCGGCGCCTCTTCGGTCATTCTCTTCGTCGTTCCCTCGAGCCCGCTCGGCCAGCCCTGGCCGGTGATTGGTGGCAACGTCATTTCGGCCATGGTCGGGCTCACCGTCGCGCAAATGGTGCCGGAGCCCGTCCTCGCGACCGGGATCGCCGCGGCGCTGGCGATCGCCGCCATGTCGCTCACCCGCTCGCTTCATCCGCCCGGCGGCGCCGTCGCCATGACGGCGGTGCTCGGCAATGCCGCGCTCGCCAAATGGGGCTATCTCTATCCCTTCATCCCGGTCGGGCTGAATTCCTGTCTGCTGGTCGGCCTCGCCTTCGCCTTCCATCGCGCGACGGGCCGGGCCTATCCGCATGTTGCGGCACCCCGTCTGGTGAACACGCACGAGACCCGCGACCTGCCACCGCCCGTTCGCGTTGGTTTCCGCGAGGAGGACATCGATGCGGCGCTCGCCGCGCTCGACGAGACCTTCGACATAGACCGCGGCGATCTCGAACGCCTGCTGAAGCAGGTCGAGGTCGAGGCGACGATCCGGGCACACGGCCCGCTTTCGTGCGGCGACATCATGTCCCGCGACGTGGTGACCGTCGGCGAACGGGCCTCGCCCGGTGAAGCCCGCCAGTTGCTCCTGCATCACAATATCCGCACCTTGCCGGTGACCGGGGAGGACGATCGTCTGCTCGGCACGGTCGGCCTCAGGGAACTCGCCCATGCCGGCGAGGAGATCGCCGGCGTCATCTCCGCCGCGGCGACCGCCGCCGTTGATGATCCGGCGCTCGGCCTGCTGCCGCTCCTGACCGACGGCCGCGCCCACGCCGTCGTCATCGTCGACGGCGACCGGCAGATTCTGGGGCTGATTTCGCAGACCGATCTGCTTGCCGCGATCGCCCGGTCCTTGCCCGGCACGCGTGAGCATGCGAACCTCGCCGGTGCGCCGCCGGTGCTGGTCGCGGCGCAGTAGAACGGGAGCCCGGCCATGAAGATCGAACGCGACGCCAAAGGAGACTTTCTCGTCGATTCCGCCGAGATCGCCGGCCGGTTCGGCCTTTCGGAAGAGGATTTCCGAACGCGCATGCACCACGGGCTCATCAAGAGCACGGTCGAGATCGGCGAGGGCGAGGATGCCGGCACCTGCCGGCTGAGCCTTCGGTTCGGAAACCGCGTCTGGCGGGCGATCCTCGATGGCGAGGACCGCGTGATCCATGAGGGCGTTTCTTTCGTCCGCGGCGAACTCCTGCGCCGCCCGGAAGCCGGCGAGCAGGCGTGACACCCCGGCCGCCGCGTCAGAGCGTGCGGCCGAAACGGACGTGCTGTCCGTCCGCCGTCGAAAGATCGACGGTCATCTCGGGTGTCGCCGTCGCCACCGCCCGGATATCCTCCTCCTTCATCAGGCTGAAAGCCGTCGAAAAGGCATCGGCCACGGTCGCCGACGGCGCCACCACGCTCATTCGGCGATAGAGCGGCGGCACCGCGCCCTGCCGCGGATCGAGGATGTGGCCGAAGCGTCCGGACGGATCGAAGTGGAAGCCGGAGGCGCTGGAGGTCGCGACCGCCTTGTCGATGACCGGCAGGACGGTGTCCACCCGTTCCCCCGTTTCGCTTTCCGCAAGTCCGATCCGCCACGGGCTGCCGTCGGCCTTTGCGCCGATCGCGCGGCTTTCACCCATCTCGACGAGGCTGCTGGTCACGCCTGTGTCGCGCAGCAGCGCCACTACCTTGTCGGTGATGTAGCCCTGGGCGATGCCGTTCAGGGTGAGCGCCATACCGGCCTTTGCGAAGGCGATGCGGTCGCGATTGGCGTGCACGCCATCGAAGCCGACCATCGAAAGCGCCTGCGTCAGCGTCTTGCCGT
>DATGWU010000400.1:0-3101 GCA_035299345.1 Rhizobium sp. | reverse complement strand
ATGCCGACGACTTCGACCGGATAGGTCTCGGCGAAATACTCGACGTTCAGTTTGCGACCGACCTGGCAATGGGACCAGGGCAGATAGGCAAGCGCGATGTTCTTGCCGATCGTGGGCCCAAAGGCAATCGAGGTGGTGTAGGAGCGGCGGCCGAGGCTGTCGACCAGCGTCTCGCCGGTTTCCGGATCCATGACCGGAAGCGAGCCGACCGGATAGCGCTCCACGCCGTTCCTGTCGGTGTTTTCCGTCATGACCAGCGTGCAGAGCATGGCCGGCTGGTGGTCACGCGCCTTGTATTCGAGGTGCTTGGCCTTGCCGCGGAAGTCGGCTTCCTTGACCTTCGGACGCGCCAGATCAGCCTCGATCAGGTTGTACTGGGTGAGGAGATCGGCGTTCTGCAGGCGCAGGCTCTTTTCCATGCGACGGGAGTTTGCATAGGTCTCGACGCCGAATGTCATGACGCCGGTCGCACGCAGTGCATCCCAGACGGCGAGCCCGTCTTCGTACTTCATGTGCAGTTCCCAGCCCTGCTCGCCGACATAGGAGATGCGGAAGGCGGTGACCGGCTTGCCGGCGATCTCGATCGGCTTGATCGCGGCAAACGGGAAGTTTTCCGGGTCGAGGCCGGCCGGATCGGCGACGGCCTTTTTCAGCGTCGCGCGGGCATTCGGGCCCCAGATGCCGATGGTGATGTATTTTTCCGAGGTGTCGGTGATGGTGACGTCAAGGCCGCGGTCTTCTGCGACGCGCTTCATGTAGTGGAAGTCGCGCGGGCCGGCATCGGCGCCGTTGACGAGGCGGCAGCGGTCGACCATGCGGAAGACAGTGAAGTCCGCGCGCACCATGCCCTCGTCGTCGAGGAAGTGGGTGTAGATGCCCTTGCCGATATTGCCGTCACCGCCGATCTTGGCGGCGCAGAGCCACTCAAGCAGTTCGACATGGTCCGGACCTTCGATGTCCACCATGTGGAAGTGCGAGAGGTTGACGATGCCGCAATCCTCGCTCATCGCCAGATGTTCGGCATTGGAGACGCGCCAGAAGTGGCGATTGTCCCACTCGTTCGCGCGGACCGGAACGCGGTCGCCGTATTTCTCCAGGAGATGCTCGTTGGCGGCGTAGCCGTGGGCACGCTCCCAGCCGCCGAGCTCCATGAAGTATCCGCCGAGCTCGACTTCGCGCTCGTAGAAGGGCGAGCGCTTGACACCGCGGGCGCTGGCATAGGGCTCGCGGGGATGAACGGCGGGGAAGTAGATCTTCTGGGCAGCCTCGAAGCAGCGGCCCTCGATGAATTCCTCGGTGAGCTGGTGCGGATAGAAGCGCGAATAGTCGATCGAATTGTGGTCGATCTCGGTGCGGCCGTCGGTCATCCAGTCGGCGATCAGCTTGCCGTAGCCGGGGCCGTCCTTGACCCAGATGGCAACGCAATACCAGAGGCCGCGCACCTTCTGGCTCTCGCCGCAGGACGGGCCGCCGGCGGCCGAAACCTGCAGGAGGCCATTGAAGGAATGGCCTTCGTTGTAGCCGAGCTCGCCGAGGATCGGGGTGAGCTCGATGGCGCGTTCGAGCGGCTCGAGGATCTGTTCCATCTCCAGGTCGCGCTGCGAGGGGGAAAGGCGGGCTTCATGCTTTTCGAGGAGATCTCGCGGATGGCACATGCGCGGATTGGTGGTTTCGTAATAGCCCCATTCGATCTGGCCACCCTCGGTGGTCTTCGGGTCGCCGGTGTCGCGCATATAGGCGGAATTGCCCTGGTCGCGCAGTAGCGGATAGCCGATTTCCTTGCCGGTGCCCTCGAACTCGTTGAAGGGACCGAAGAAAGTCAGCGGGTGGTCGACCGGCATGACCGGCAGGTCTTCGCCGACCATTTCGGCGATGAGGCGGCCCCAGAGGCCGGCGCAGACGATGACGTGATCGGCCATGATCGTGCCGCGATGGGTGACGACGCCCTTGATTCGGCCGTTCTCGCCGATCAGCGATTTGGCCGGCGTGTTGGCAAAGGCCTGCAGCTTGCCGGCCTTCTCGCCGGCGTCGACCAGCTTGCCGGCGACGGTCTGCGAGCGCGGGATCACGAGGCCGGCGTCGGGGTCGAACATGCCGCCCTGCACCATGTCCTCCTCGATCAGCGGGAACTTCTCCTTGATCTCGGCCGGGCTCACATAGTGTGCGCGGGTGCCGAAGGCCTTGGCAGAAGTCAGCTTGCGCTTGATCTCCTCCATCCAGGCGTCGTCGCCGGTGCGGGCGACTTCGAGGCCGCCGATGCGGGCGTAGTGGCCCATCCTCTCGTAGAAATCGATGGAATACAGCGTCGTCCAGACAGAGAGGTAGTCGTGGCTCGTCGTGTAGCAGAAGTCAGAGGCGTGCGCCGTGGAGCCGATGTCGGTCGGAATGCCGGATTTGTCGATGCCGACGATGTCGTCCCAGCCGCGTTCGATGAGATGATGCGCGATGGAGGCGCCGACGATGCCTCCCAGCCCGATGATGACGACCTTAGCCCTTGTCGGAAACTCTGCCATTGCCTGCGATCCTGATTGACGTTGACGCGGGATATTAGGGCGTAAGTCGACCCGTGTGCAGCCTGTCTGCGACATTCTTCAAAGACTGCACGACCAGCACCGGAAGGCGTGGTGTCGCTAGGCGGCGATCCGGCGGCTGACATTCTCGGCAAGTCCGCGGATGTCGCCGGCGGGCAGATGGCCGATCAACATCGCGGCGTGGCGGCCATTCGACCAGAAGGCGATGTCGAGCGCGTAGCGACGTTCGCTTGCGATCGACGCTTGGGCCGCTCCAGAGGCGAAGATGCAGAGGGCGAGCGGGCGCCCTTCGGGGTCGAGATAGAGGATCTGGGCGAGCGGACGGTCGTCATAGGCGAGGATCTGCGCGTGTCTGAATTCGCTGCCCGGAAGGGCGATCGCCTCCGGCGTCAGCGACAGGCCGAGGCGCTCGTTGACGATCGCGAGCTGGGCGGCCGCGGCCTCGCGGCCGGGACGGGCAGCGCCGAGTGTCTCGGCCGTATAGAGCGCCATGTACTGCGCGACGGCGTCGCGCCATTCGGCACTTTCGCCGACGGCGGAACGCTCCGCAAACTGCATCCAGGCGCGATC
>DATGWU010000399.1:0-18761 GCA_035299345.1 Rhizobium sp. | reverse complement strand
AAAGTGTCGTCACCATCCGGCGGCGGCCGCATCTCAGCCGTTCACCCAGGCCATGTCGTCGTGGGTGAGCTCGATCGAACGCAGTTCGCGGTTGACGAGGAAGTGCTCGTTCTCAACCGAGAATTCCGCGAGTTCCACCGTCGTGTCGTAGCGTTCCTTGAAGGCCTCGATGATCTCGTTGACGATCACTTCCGGCGCCGAGGCGCCGGCCGACAGCCCGAGCGTGCCGATCGTCCCGATCGCATCCCAGTCGATCTCCGAGGCGCGCTGGACGAGCAGCGACTGCTTCGCCCCCGCCTTCAGCGCCACTTCGACGAGGCGCTTCGAGTTCGACGAGTTCGGCGCGCCGACGATCAGGAAGAGGTCGCAGCCCGGCGCCGCCTGCTTCACCGCCTCCTGGCGGTTGGTCGTGGCGTAACAGATCGAATCCGCGGCCGGGTCGGCGAGGTTCGGGAAACGCTCCTTGAGCTTGGCGATCACGCCTTCGGTATCGTCGACCGAGAGCGTCGTCTGGGTCACGTAGCCAAGATTGTCGGGATCGGCGGGCGCGTAGGCGGCGGCGTCCTCGACCGTCTCGATCAGCGAGACGGTACCCTCCGCCAGCTGCCCCATGGTGCCGATCACCTCCGGATGGCCGGCATGGCCGATCAGCACGACGTGGCGGCCGAGGCGCTGGTGGCGCATCGCCTGCTTGTGGACCTTGGAGACCAACGGACAGGTGGCGTCGAGATAGAAGAGGTTACGCGCCCTGGCATCCGCCGGCACCGATTTCGGCACGCCGTGGGCGGAGAAGACGACCGGCTGGGCGCGGTGCTCCTCGGGGATCTCGTCGAGTTCCTCGACGAAGATCGCGCCCTTGGCCTCCAGCCCCTCGACGACGTAGCGGTTATGGACGATCTCGTGGCGGACATAGACGGGAGCGCCATAACCTTTGAGCGCCAGCACGACGATCTGGATGGCGCGGTCGACGCCGGCGCAGAAGCCGCGCGGCCCGCAGAGCCTTATCGTCAGTTTCGGTCGGGTCGGAGTGGTGTTCGTCATCAGCCAGCCAAGAGAACCAAGATCAGGGCGAGGACGGCCGGCAGCGCCTGGATGTAGAGAATGCGCCGCGAGGCCGTCACGCTTCCATATAGGCCGGCGACGAAGACGCAGCCAAGGAAAAAGAGCTTGAGCTGGAAGGCGAATTCCGGAGCCGGCTGCACGAGCGCCCAGCCGAGGCCGAGCGCGAGAAAGCCGTTGTAGAGGCCCTGGTTGGCGGCGAGCACCTTCGTCGCTTCCGCCTGCTGCGGCTTCATGCCGAAGGCCTTGAGGCCGGTCGGCTTGGTCCAGAGAAACATCTCCAGCACGAGAATCCAGAGATGTTCGAGCGCAACCAGCGCGGTCAGCAGATCAGCAAGCAGTTTCATCGGTTCCCCTCCAGCCCATGTGGTGTTGGTCTTCTATCACGCAACGTCGGCGGGAGGAAAACACCCGCCCTCCCCGCGGTTATTCCGGCTTCCTGCCGCGCAGGAACGCGGTGACCGAAATCACCAGCAGCACGACGGCGAGGCCGTACCAGGTGATCGCGTATTGCAGGTGGTCGTTCGGAAGGTCGATCTGCGTCACCCCGCCCTTCGGCCAGCCGCCGGGGACCGGCGTCGCATCCGCATCGACGAAGAACTGGACGACGTTCTCTTCGGCAAGACCGACGCTGGCGGCCATGGCAGACAGGTCTTTCCAGTAGAAGATGTCGCCGGCGACGTCGTTATCGGGCACGACCCAGGAGGGCTTGCCTCCGAGGCGCGCGCGGGCGAGCCCGGTCACCGTCTGGCGACCCTCCAGCAGGCCCTCGCGGCGGCTCGCCGGGTCCTTCATCTCGTAGGGCACGAAGCCGCGATTGACGAGGAGGAAGCGGCCGCCGTCGAGTTCAAAAGGCGTGTAGACGTAATAACCGGTGCGCCCGTCGAACGTCGCGAAGAAATGGCGTTCCCTGTCGTTCAGGAACCGGCCCTCGACACGCACCGGACGGTATTCGAAATCCTCGCCGCGGGCCGCGGCCGCCTCGACTTCGGACAGCGGCGCCGGTGGCATTGCGCGCCGCGCCTCTATGTCTGCGATCAGCGTTTCCTTCCAGTGAAGGCGGCGGACCTGCCAGGTGCCGAGAGACACGAGAACGGAGAGCGCGACGACCAGAAGGACGAGGCTGACGACGAACTTGGTGCGGCCTGCCGAAGCGCCTTCAGCCACGGTCGATCGTTCCCTGCGAGGCGTTGTTCTTGTACTGGAGCGCGACGAGCAGCGCCTTGATGGTGCGCAGGAGCCAGAGCGAAAGCCCGATCGCCAGCGGTCCCCAGAGCAGCGCGTGCAGCCAGGCCGGCGGCTGGTAGTTGATCTCCGTCCAGACGGCGAGCCCGACGACGATGAAATCGGCGATCAGGATGACGAAGACGGCCGGACCGTCGCCCGCGTCGATAAAGGTGTAGTCGAGGCCGCAATTCGTACAGCGCGGCTTGATCTTGGTCAGCCCGTCGAAGAGCTTGCCCTGCCCGCAGCGGGGGCAGCAGGCGCCGAGCGCCGCCTTCACCGGATCGACCGGCGGATACATCGCATTGTCCTCGCTCATGGCGATCCCTTTGCTTCTGATTATCAGCATTCCATAGAGGATGCGTGCCCTCCGGGCAAATCCCCGGCCGGCGCTTCGGTTCCGGGCGAATGGACCCGGAACGAAAAAGGCGGCAGTCGCGCCGCCGCCTTTTCCGATAGTCGAAGGATCGTTGCCGATCAGCCGTGGGCGAGCGGTGCGCCCCAGCCGCCCCAGATGTAGATCGAGAAGAACAGGAACAGCCAGACCACGTCAACGAAGTGCCAGTACCAGGCGGCCGCCTCGAAGCCGAAGTGCTGCTTCGGGGTGAAATCGCCCTTCAGCGCGCGCAGCAGGCAGACGATCAGGAAAATCGTGCCGACGAGCACGTGGAAGCCGTGGAAGCCGGTCGCCATGAAGAAGGTCGAACCGTAGATCGAATCCTTGAAGGTGAACGGCGCGTGGGCGTATTCGTAGCCCTGCACGAAGGAGAAGAGCGCACCGAGCAGCACGGTCAGCGTCAGGCCGGAAATCAGGCCAGGAGCGCATGGTGGGCCCAGGTGACGGTCGTGCCGGAGAGCAACAGGATAACCGTGTTGTAGAGCGGCAGATGCCACGGATCGAGAACTTCGATGCCCTTCGGCGGCCACTGGCCACCGGTGAACTCGACGCGGGCGGCCTGGATCACTTCGCCGGAGAATAGGCTCGCGTCGAAGAAGGCCCAGAACCAGGCGACGAAGAACATCACTTCGGAAGCGATGAACATGATCATGCCGTAGCGCAGGTGCAGCGACACCACGCGGGTATGGTGGCCCTCATGGGCTTCCTTGATGGTGTCCGACCACCAGCCGACCATGGTGTAGAGGATGATCGCCAGGCCGATATAGAACAGCCACGGATGAGCAAGCTCAAGGCCGAAGAGCTCGAACGAGCCGCCCGAGAGATAGCGCATGTAGCCGACGCCACCGAAGGTCAGCAGGAACGCCCCGATCGCGGCCAGGAGCGGCCACGGGCTCGGATCGATGATGTGGTAGTCGTGATTCTTCTGATGCGCTTGGGCCATGTCAGCAATCCCCGAATGTCAAACTTTGCTGAGGTCCGGCGGGGCCGGACCCCTCCTCTCACAATTTCTGGTTCCCGTCCGCCTTTCCGGCAGGCAGAACCGCCACCGGCTTTTCCTCCTCCTGCGGATAGAAGGTGTAGGACAGGGTGATCGTACCGATATCCTTCGTCTCCACCGTGTTCACGATCTCCGGATCGATGAAGAAGACGACCGGCATGTCGAGCGTTTCGCCGGGCTTCAGTTCGATGTCGGTGAAGCAGAAGCATTCGATCTTGTTGAAGTAGGCGGCGGCCTCCATCGGCGTCACATTGAAGACGGCCTGCCCCTTCTTCGGCTCGGACGAATGGTTGGTCGCGGTGAAGTGCACCTTCACCGTCTCGCCGATCTTCGGCATGACCTCGCGTTCGACCGGCTTGAAATTCCACATCAGCCCCGGCGCGACGTTGGCGTCGAAGGTGACCCTCATCAAGCGGTCGAGAATGACGCTGGACACCTGCTCGACGCGCTGGGTCGTTCCGTTGTAGCCGGTCACCTGGCAGAACATGCGGTAGAGGGGCACGGCGGCGAAGCTCATGCCGACCATGCCGGCGACGAATGCGACGCAGGCGACGAGGATCGCCGCATTGCTGCGTCCCTTTCCGGCCGGGATGTTCGCGTGCTCTGCCAACGTCCGTCCTCCGTCCTTCACTGCGCCATGCCGCTGATCTTCACCAGCGTCACGATGTAGAACAGCACCACCAGCGCCGCGAGAACGATCCCGAGCGCGATGTTGCGCCCGCGGCGCGACTTCTTTTGCGTATCGTTGAGCTTGATGGTTTCCATCAGTTTGCCCCTCCGAGAAGGGTCGCGAATGTCACGACGTAATGGTCGACGAGGAGTGCCAGGAAGACCGCGAAGAGATAGACGAGCGAGAAGCCGAAGAGCTTCTTTGCGGGCACCATCTTCTCGTCACCTTCCGGCATGCGCCAGACGCCGATCGAATAGTAGACGAAGCCCGCGCCGAGAACGGCCGCGAAGGCGCCGTAATAGGACGAGGACAGTCCGGTGAAGGCCGGTGCGACGCCGGCCGCGGCGGTCAACACCGCGTAGAGGGCGATCTGCCGCTTGGTCGCGGGAATGCCGGCGACATTCGGCAGCATCGGCACGCCGACCGCGCCGTAATCGCGCATCTTGAAGAGCGCGAGCGCCCAGAAGTGGGCCGGCGTCCAGAGGAAGATCACCAGGAAGAGCAGGATGCTGTCGAGCGAGACGCCGCCCGTCACGCAGGCCCAGCCGACCATGGGCGGGAAGGCGCCGGCCGCACCGCCGATGACGATGTTCTGCGGGGTCGAGCGCTTCAGCCACATCGTGTAGACGACGGCGTAGAAGAAGATGGTGAAGGCGAGCAGGCCGGCGGCGAACCAGTTGACGACAAGGCCGAGGATCGCGACCGAAAAGACCGAGAGCGTGAGGCCGAAGGCGAGCGCCTCGGTCGGAAGAATGCGGCCGGCGGGGATCGGACGGCGGGCGGTGCGGCTCATGACGGCGTCGATATCGGCGTCGTACCACATGTTGAGCGCGCCCGAGGCCCCTGCCCCGACGGCGATACAGAGAATGGCGATGGCGCCGAGCACGGGATGGATATGTCCCGGTGCGAGCACGAGACCGGCAAAGGCAGTGAAGACGACGAGCGACATGACCCGCGGCTTCAAAAGCGCGAAGTAGTCGCGTGCACCGGCTTCGGACAGGCGCAGTTCGCCCTCCATGCCCAGCGCTTCGCAGGTGTCGACAACCGTCATTGTTTCCGTCCCGATATTCTTGTTTTTCCAGTCGCCGCGCCCCTGCGGAGCGCGGCGACCAATTTCGTTTCAGCGGCGCCGCTTACTTGATGCGCGGCAGCTGCTCCCACTGGTGGTACGGCGGCGGAGAGCTCAGCTGCCATTCCAGCGTGGTCGCACCGACGCCCCACGGGTTGTCGCCGGCGACGCGCTTCTTCGCAAAAGCCTCGAAGACGCAGAAGAGGAAGATCACTACGCCGAAGGCCGAGATGTAGGACCCGATCGAGGACACATAGTTCCAGCCGGCGAACGCATCCGGATAGTCGATGTAGCGGCGCGGCATCCCGGCGAGACCGAGGAAGTGCTGCGGGAAGAACACCATGTTCACACCGATGAACATGACCCAGAAGTGGATGTTGCCGAGCGTTTCCGAGTACATGTAGCCGGTCATCTTCGGGAACCAGTAGTACCAGGCGGCGAAGATGGCGAAGACGGCGCCGAGCGACAGCACGTAGTGGAAGTGAGCCACCACGTAGTAGGTGTCGTGCAGCGAGCGGTCGAGGCCGGCGTTGGCGAGCTGCACCCCGGTCACACCGCCGACGGTGAACAGGAAGATGAAGCCGATCGCCCAGATCATCGGCGTGCGGAACGACAGCGAGCCACCCCACATCGTCGCAATCCAGGAGAAGATCTTGATGCCGGTCGGCACCGCGATGACCATGGTGGCGAAGACGAAGTAGCGCTGGGCGCCGAGCGACAGGCCGACCGTGTACATGTGGTGCGCCCACACGACAAAGCCGACGGCGCCGATGGCGACCATGGCATAGGCCATGCCGAGGTAGCCGAAGACCGGCTTCCTCGAGAAGGTCGAGATGATGTGGCTGATGATGCCGAAACCGGGCAGGATCAGGATGTACACTTCCGGGTGACCGAAGAACCAGAACAGGTGCTGGTAGAGGATCGGGTCACCGCCGCCTTCAGGCGCGAAGAAGGTCGTGCCGAAGTTGCGGTCGGTCAACAGCATGGTGATGCCGCCGGCGAGAACCGGGAGCGACAGCAGGAGCAGGAAGGCAGTGACGAGCACGGACCAGGCGAAGAGCGGCATCTTGTGCAGCGTCATGCCCGGAGCGCGCATGTTGAGGATGGTGGTGATGAAGTTGATCGCACCGAGGATCGACGACGCACCCGAAACGTGGAGCGCGAAGATCGCGAGATCGACCGCCGGACCCGGCTGGCCGGACGTCGCAAGCGGCGGATACATAGTCCAGCCACCGCCGACGCCGAAGCCGCCGGCCGGACCTTCGACGAACATCGACAGGATGAGCAGGAGGAAGGCCGGGACGAGCAGCCAGAAGGAAATGTTGTTGAGACGCGGGAACGCCATGTCCGGAGCGCCGATCATGATCGGGATCATCCAGTTGGCGAAACCGCCGATCAGTGCCGGCATGACCATGAAGAAGATCATGACCAGGGCGTGCGCGGTGGTGAACACGTTGAACATGTGCTTGCCGCCGTCGATCGCGGCGTCACCTTCGAAGCCGTAGACGATCGATGCCAGGCCATGGAAGATCTGGATACCAGGCTCCTGCAGCTCGGCGCGCATGGCGACCGAAAGCGCCGCACCGATGATGCCGGCGATGATCGCGAAGATCAGGTAGAGGGTGCCGATGTCCTTGTGGTTCGTCGAGAACAGCCAGCGGGCGGCGAAGCCCGGCTTGTGGTCGTGATGGTCATGATGCGCGCCCTGACCGTGAGCGTGCTCTTCGTGGGCAACAGGTCCAGCCATTGTCCGCACTCCCCTTCCTTATTTCGAAACGTTATCGGCAAGCTGCACGGACTTGTCCGCACCGTCGACCGCAGCCATCAGCGCCTTGTTGGCGTCCTCCACGCTGGTGGTCGCGGCGTCGAGCCAGGCGACATACTTGTCTTCGGCGACCACACGGATGGCGATCGGCATGAAGGCGTGGTCCTTGCCGCAGAGCTCCGAACACTGGCCGTAGAACAGGCCTTCGCGGTCGGCCTTGAACCAGGTCTCGTTGAGACGGCCCGGAACGGCGTCGATCTTGAGGCCGAAGGACGGCATGGCGAAGGCGTGGATGACATCGCTCGGAGCCGCGGTCACCAGAAGACGGACCGTCTTGCCGACCGGAACGACCATTTCGTTGTCGACGGCGAGAAGGCGCGGATAAAGCGCCTTGTCGCCCTTGCCGGCGGCAGTGCGCTCTTCATCGGTCTTCAGCATGTAGGAATCGAAGGCCACCTGCTTGTCGCCCTGATATTCGTAGTTCCACTGCCACTGGGTCGCGGTCGCCTTGATCGTGACGTCCGGATTCTCCGGCTGCACGAGCTGCGCGGAAAGCAGGTTGAACGAGGGAATCGCGAAGAAGAGAAGCACGAGGACCGGTCCCAAGGTCCAGATGATCTCGATCATCGTGTTGTGGCTGGTCTTCGACGGCACCGGATTTGCACCGGAGCGGAAACGCAGAACCACCGCGATCAGAAGGAAGAGCACGAGAAGCGTGATCGGAACGATGAACCAGAGCGTATAGTGCTCGAACCACCGGATCTGCTCCATGATCGGCGTCGCGGCCGGCTGGAGATCGGTTTGCCAGGGTTCAGGCTGCCCGGCGAAGCCGGCGGAAGCAAAAAGCAGACAGGTCGCGGCGACCAGTGCTGCACAAGCTCTCTTAATCACGGTGTCTCTCCCTCGAGCGTTTGATCCACATCAAATGGAAACGCAAAATCCATGCTATGGGTTTCTGTTTAAAATCACAGTTTGTCCCTGACCGCAATACGCCTAACCGAATGGCCTTGCGGCATTTTTGCGCTACGTCAATTTGTCGCAGACACATCCGCCGGAGAGGCTTGACGGCGCTTCCAAAACCCGCTTTTCGACCGCATGGACGTCTTGCCGGTCCCAAATATGCCGCACTCGGGAGAAAAGACGTTCCGGGGCTTTTCAATACCACGCCCGACGACAAGAATGGCGGCGATGATTCGAATTCCAGAGGTATCCATGGGTGTTCCAGCACTTCTCAGGTCGGGCGTGCTTGCGCTGGCCGTTGCCGCAGCAGCCGGAACGGGCTTTGCGCAGACGCCGCAACAGCCCGGCACCGTGCGCTCCAACCACGGCGCCTGGTCGATCATCTGCGATACGCCGGCCGGCGCCTCCGTCGAGCAATGCGCGCTCATGCAGAATGTCATCGCCGACGACCGGCCGGAGGTCGGCCTCTCGGTGGTGATCCTGAAGACCGCCGACCGCAAGGCGAAGGTGCTGCGCATCCTCGCGCCGCTCGGCGTGCTGCTGAAGGACGGTATGGAACTCTTCATCGACGGCAACAATATCGGCCGCGCCTATTTCACCCGCTGCTTCGCCGAGGGCTGCTATGTCGAGGTCGAGATCGACGACGAGCTCATGAAGATTCTGCGGGCCGGCAAGAGCGCCGTCTTTGCACTGCGGGAATCGGCAGACCAGGACCGCGTCGGCATTCCGATCGAGCTCACCGGCTTTGCCGAAGGCTACGACGCCCTGCCCTGAGCGCCGGCCAGCCGACGAATGATCTGACGGCCGTATTGCCCTTCGCGCCCGGCCCTTCGGGCGGACGGGCTTGCCTCCACCCCCTGCCGGACCTACATCGGGTTCGAAGGAGCGCGTCTGCCGCCCGCGCCCAAGGAGCTTTGATGGATACCGATCTTCTCAACCTTTTCGACTGCGACGAGACGAAGCTGCGCTCGGTGCTCGCCGAGACGCTCTCCGGCGCCGACGACGGCGAACTGTTCGTCGAGCACGCGCAGGCCGAATCACTGACCTTCGACAACGGTCGCCTGAAGGGCGGCAGCTTCAACACCGATCAAGGCTTCGGGCTTCGCGCGGTCGCCGGCGAGGCCGTCGGCTTCGCGCATGCCGGCGAGCTTTCGCTTTCGGCGCTGTCGCGTGCGGCGGAGGCGGTCTCCGCCGTCACCCGCGGCCATGGCGGCAGCTATGCCGCCGCACCCCAGCGCACCAACCGCAAGCTCTACGGCGAGGAGAACCCGATCGGCTCGCCGACCTTCGAGGAGAAGGTAAAGCTTCTTTCCGAGGTCGACGCCTACCTGCGCGACAAGACCGACAAGGTCCGCCAGGTCACGGCGTCGATCGCCGCGAGCTGGCAGGTGGTCGAGATCCTGCGCGCCGACGGCCACCGGGTGCGCGACATCCGCCCGATGACGCGGCTCAACATCTCCGTCGTCGCCGGCGAGGGCGACCGCCAGGAAACCGGTTCCTTCGGCATCGGCGGACGCGTCGGCTTCGGCGACTTCCTGACCGAGGAGAGCTGGAGGAACGGCGCCGACGAGGCACTGCGCCAGGCGCTCGTCAACCTCGAGGCGATCGACGCGCCGGCCGGCACCATGGACGTCGTGCTCGGCAACGGCTGGCCGGGCGTGATGCTGCACGAGGCAGTGGGCCACGGGCTCGAAGGCGACTTCAACCGCAAGAAGACCTCCGCCTTCGCCGGCCTGATGGGCGAGATGGTCGCCGCACCGGGCGTCACGATCGTCGACGACGGTACGATCGACCTTCGCCGCGGCTCGATTACCGTCGACGACGAGGGCACGCCATCCGGCTACAATGTGCTGATCGAGAACGGCCGGCTCGTCGGCTACATGCAGGACCGGCAGAACGCCCGGCTCATGGGCATGAAGCCGACCGGCAACGGCCGCCGGCAGGGCTATTCGCACCAGCCGATGCCGCGCATGACCAATACCTACATGCTCGGCGGCGACAAGACGCCGGAGGAGATCATCGCCTCGGTGAAGCGCGGCATCTACGCCGTCTCCTTCGGAGGCGGTCAGGTGGACATCACCTCCGGCAAGTTCGTCTTCGGCTGCACCGAGGCCTACATGATCGAGGACGGCAAGATCGGCGCGCCGGTCAAGGGCGCGATGCTGATCGGTAACGGCCCGGAGGCGATGAAGCGTATATCCATGGTCGGCAACGACATGAAGCTCGACACCGGCATCGGCAATTGCGGCAAGGGCGGCCAGTGGGTGCCGGTCGGCGTCGGCCAGCCGCATCTGAGGATGGACCAGGTGACCGTCGGCGGCACGCGGACGTGACCGGGAATGCCCTCGTCCCGGAACTGGCGGTCAGCGACTGGCGCTCCAGCCGCGCCTTCTATACTGGACTGATCGGCTTCGAGGTCACCTATGAGCGGCCAGACGAGGGCTTCAGCTTCCTGCATCTCGGCGAGGCGCAACTGATGATCGACGAGATCGGGCTGGGACGAACATTCGCGCTGGACGGCGCACCGTTCGAACGGCCCTTCGGCCGCGGGCTCAATCTGCAGATTCGGGTGCCGGCCGTCGGGCCCATCCTGCAGCGCCTGGAGAAAGCCGGGATCAATCCCTATCTTTCGCTCGAGGAAAAGTGGTATCGCCGCGACGACCTGGAAGTTGGCAATCGCCAGTTCATGGTGGCGGACCCGGACGGCTATCTGCTTCGGCTCTACGAGGACCTCGGCAGCCGACCGGCGACGTGACAGAATAGAGAGACCGAAGGAAACCGAGACAAGATGCTGCCCCGCCTGCCCCGCGCCGTCGTCTTCGACATGGACGGCCTGATCCTCGACAGCGAAATCCTCTACCGCAAGTCGGTGATCTCGGCAGCGACGGAAAAGGGACTGCCGATCGGCCCGTCGATCTACGAGGCGATGATGGGGCAGCCCTGGCCGGGCATCGCGCAGCTGATGACAGACCATTACGGCGAGGACTTCGACCCGGACGCTTTCCGCACCGTCTGGATCGACCATTTCGACCGGCTGATCGAAACCGAGCTGAAACTGAAGGCCGGCGTCACGGCACTTCTCGATACGCTCGACCGGCACGGCATTCCGCGGGCGATCTGCACCTCCTCGGCCCATCACCAGGTGCGCCACCATCTCGAAGGTTTCGGCCTGCTGCCGCGCTTCGACCACGTCATCGCCCAGGGCGACTATGCCCGCGGCAAGCCGGCGCCCGACCCTTATCTCGCCGCTGCGGAGCGGCTCGGCGTCGCGCCGGAGGACTGTCTTGCGCTCGAAGATTCCCACAACGGCATCCGCTCGGCGGCCGCCGCCGGCATGATGGCGGTGATGGTGCCGGACCTGCTCGCTCCGACGGACGAGATCACCGCGCTCTGTGCGCGTGTCGCCGGGAGCCTTGAGGAGTGTTGCGCCTTCTTCATCGATCCGCTGGCGGCGGAACGGGCGTAGACCTTTCGGGCGCGAAACGACTTCCCCGTAGAACAGAAGAAGCGGGAACGGTCAGCCGTTCGCGGGCATCAGCACGCAGTCGTAGCGGTTTTCGACGAGCTTCTCGCAGGCGCGGCGCGCGTCGACCTTGCTGTCGAAACCGCCGAAGCGGGCGCGGTAGAAGGTGTTGCCGTTGCGCGAGACGCGCTCGGCATAGGCGTTGTGATTGGCGAGCGGTCCGCCGATCTTCGCCTTGGCGTCGGCAAGCAGGCCCATGGCGGCCTCGGCGCTCACCGCAGCGGCGATCTGGATCTGCCATTTCCCGCCGCCGCGCACCGGCATTGCGGGCTTCGGCATGGCGACGCTCTCGACGGCCGCGACCGCATCCGAGGCATTGTCCGTATCCGCGAAAGCGGTGCCGTAACGGCTGGCCGGGGCGGGCGCCGCATCGCTGATGAGTTCGGCCACGGCATCACGATCCGGTGCGACGACGGGAACAGGGACTTCGTCGCCGAGACGGGCGAGCATCGCACCGGGACCGTTGCTGGCGACCAGGGTGGAACCGCCCGAAGCTTTCCGGATGTTGCCGTCGATGAGCTTCGCCATCAGCTTGTCGCGGCCGCCAGCGCTGCGCCCGCCCATCACGACGCCGATCACGCGGCGCTCGCCATCGACGACGGCGCTGACGAGATTGTAGCCGGAGGCGTTGGTGTAGCCGGTCTTGATGCCGTCCATGCCCTTGTAACGGTACATGAGGTTGTTGTGGCCGTTGATCGTGCGGCCGCGGAAGGCGAAGGAACGGGTGGAGAAGAGCTTGTATTCCCGCGGGAAGTCGCGCATCAGCGCCAGCCCGAGGGTGGACATGTCGCGCGCCGTGGTGATCTGGCGGTCGTCGGGAAGGCCGGACGCGTTGACGAAGACCGTGTTCGGCATGCCGAGCGAACGGGCCTTGCGCGTCATCATCTCGGCGAAGGCAGGCTCGGAACCGCCGAGCTTCTCGGCCATGGCGACGGCGGCATCGTTCGCCGACTGGACGATCATGCCGAGCACGGCTTCCCGGACGGTGATCGCATCGCCGGCCTTGACGCGCAGCTTGGTCGGCGGGCGCGAGGAGGCGTATTTCGAGAACGGTACCGGGCTGTCCCAGGACAGCGTTCCCCGGCGGATCGCTTCGAAGGCCATGTAGATCGTCATCATCTTGGTCAGCGAGGCCGGATGATTGAACGCGTCGCCATTTTCCGAGGCGAGGACTTTTCCGGTCCGCGCGTCGAGAAGGAACTGGGCGCTGCCGGCATTGGCGGAACTGGTGAAACAGCCGATCACTACGAAAAACGAGAGCGCGACCAGTAGCTTATTCATCATTCCTCCACGGGAGCGGATCAGAAACGCGAGAATGTCCGGGTGACGGGAATCGGCGGGCCGATTCGAAGACCGGGGGATGCCTAGACGAAGAATGCGGCGACAATCGAGCAATACAGCCATAATCTGATCGGTGAAGCTGGTCCGACGCTGGTGCCGGCCGGACGGGTGGAACGGCGCACAGAAATCGCCGGTCGTGGTTAACACGACCTTTCACACCGGCATGACGGCGACGGAAAAATCCCGCTTTACCTCAACCGCGATTGAGGTCGTAGCGTCCGCAAATCACAGTCAAGGACCCGCAAAGGAAAGCAACGACCGATGACCGTCCATGAAAGAGAGATCATAGAGATGTCGCCTGCCGCACCCGAAGAGGGCGACGGACGCTGGCTGGACCTGCTCGCGCCCCACTATCTCGTCGCCACCGTGATGCTCTGTCTCGGTGTGGCGCTCTACGCCTTCAACGGCTTCCTGGTCAGCACGGTGATGCCGACCACCGTCGCCGAACTCGGCGGCGAGGCGGTGATCTCCTGGTCGCTGACGCTCTTTCTCACCGCCTCGATCATCGCCGGCGCGAGCGCCGCGATGCTGAAGGAACGATTCGGTGCCCGCCTAATCCTCACCGCCGCCGCCCTCGTCTTCCTCGCCGGAACACTGCTTGCGGCGACCGCGACCACGATGGGCACCGTCCTTCTCGGACGCGTCGGACAGGGGCTCGGCGAGGGCGTGGTCGCGGCGATCTGCTATGCGCTGATCCCCGAAATTTTCCCGCCGCGGCTGGTGCCGAAGGTCTTCGGCGCGGAGGCTCTCATCTGGGCGCTCGCCGCCTTCGGCGGCCCGGTGTTCGCCGGCTATCTCACGGAGACGATCTCCTGGCGTGCCGCCTTCTTCATCAACGTGCCGATCATCGCGGTCTTCGTGCTGATGGCGGTCACGATCGTGCCGAAGCATCGGGGCGGCAAGGTGCAGGGCACGGGCTTCCCCGGACTGCGGCTCGCCCTTCTCGCCGCAGCGCTGGTGAACGTGCTGCTGGCCGGCCTTTCCGATGCCTCGTCGCAGACGGCAATCGCCCTCCTCATTGCAGCTCTCGCGCTCGCCGGCTCGCTGCGGCTCGACCGCCGGGCAAAGGATGCGATCCTGCCGGCGGGCGCCTTCGCGCTCGGCTCGACGCTGGGGCTCGGGCTCTGGGCCGTCCTCCTGATGTCGCTCGCCCAGGCGACGAGCAGCGTCTACCTCGTCTTCAGCCTGCAGAACCTCTGGCACTTTCCGCCGACGGCCGCCGGTGGCCTGAGCGCGCTGATGGCGATCTGCTGGAGCCTGACGGCGATCGGCGTCGCCAACCTGCGGTCGGACAGTCGAAAGCGCAGCATGATCTGGATTGGCCCGCTTCTCCTCGTCGGCGGGCTCGGCCTGCTGGTCGCATCGCTGCTATCGGGCAAGATCGCCCTGCTCGTCGTCGCGCAGGTGGCGATCGGCACCGCCTTCGGCGTGAGCTGGGGCTATCTCAGCCAGATGCTGATGGACACCGCCCCCGCGCACGAGCGCGACAAGACCTCGACGCTGCTGCCAACGCTGCAATCGGCCGGCTACGCACTCGGCGGCGCGCTTGCCGGGCTTGCGGCGAATGCCGCGGGGCTTGCGGCGGCGACAAGCGCCGAGGCCATGCGGGGCCCGCTCATCACCGCCTTCGTCCTCGCCTTCCTCTGGTCGCTGCCGGCCGCCCTCGTCTCCTGGCGCGCGGTCCGGCTGCTCCGCAACCCGAGCGGAAGCACCCGCTGATGCCGGCTGTCCTCCTGCCGTGCGACTCTGCTAGACAGGGTCTCCGCACGCAGGAGGACGACGGGCATGGAGCCCACGCAGATCACGCTCGCAGCCATCCCCGCCTATGTCGCCGGCCAGAGCATAGGCACGCTCTCCTTCCTTCTCGCCTCGGCGCTGATCGCGGGACTGGCGCGCGGCTTTTCCGGCTTCGGCGGCGCACTCATCTTCGTTCCGCTGGCAAGCTCCGTGGTCGAGCCGCGGCTCGCCGTGGCGATCCTCTTCATCATCGACCTGGTGATGACCCTGCCGATGATCCCCGGCGCCGTCCGGCAGGCGGACAAGCGCGAGGCCGGCACCATGCTCGTCGGGGCGCTCGCCGGCGTGCCGCTCGGCACGATGATCCTCGCCCACGCCGATCCGCTCGCCGTCCGTTGGGCGATCATTGCCGTGGTCATTTCACTGCTCGCCCTGCTGGTCTCCGGCTGGCGCTATCACGGCAAGCCGACGGCACCGCTCACCATCGGCGTCGGCGCGCTGGCCGGTGTCTTCGGCGGGGCCGCACAGGTCAGCGGACCGCCTGTCGTCGCCTACTGGCTCGGCGGAGCGCTGCCGGCCGCGACGGTGCGCGCCAATCTCGTCTTCTATTTCGCGACGAGTTCGCTGATCACCGGCGTCAACTACGCGTTCGCCGGCTTCTTCGACCTGCCGGCATTTGCCTTGTCGCTGGTCGCCGGCCCGGTCTTCGGCCTTGGTGTGCTTGCCGGATCGCGGCTTTTCGGCAAGGCCGACGACCAGCTTTTCCGGCGCATCTGCTACGTCCTGATCGCTGCCGCCGCGATCATCGGCTTGCCGCTGCTCGACGGCCTGCTGCGCTGAAGGCTGGAGGCAATTCCCCGTAGATTTCGGGGTATTCCGGCAACTCTCGCTTAACGCCGATCGGCTACGGTCGCGTCCCATAACGGAACGGCACGCCGGATGCCGCGACCGGCAGGAGCACAAGACGGAAGAGACCATGCTGAAGGAGTTTGCCAGACGCGGCGTCATCACCGCCGGGCTCGAAGCATCGCACCTCTTGCGATGCGCGGGCGCGATGGCGTCGGCGCGCGGGCTCGGTGCGATCTTCACGCTGCACCACGTCCGGCCCTTCGTTCCGGCCCCGACCGACGTCAACGCGCATCTCGAAATCACGCCGGAATTTCTCGACGCCGCGATCCGGCAGTTGAAGGCCGATGGCTACCGGTTCGTCTCGCTCGAAGAGGTCCCTGCCCTTCTGCGCTCGCCGGAACCGGAACGGCCCTTCGCCGCCTTCACGCTCGACGATGGCTACCGCAACAATTGCGACCATGCGCTGCCGGTCTTCGAACGGCACGGGGTTCCCTTCACCGTCTTCGTCTGTCGCGGATTTTCCGAACGCAGCCACACCATCTGGTGGGAGACGGCCGCGGCAATCCTCTGTCGAGAGCAGGCGGTGGACCTCGGCGGCAGCGAGCCGATCGTCCATGACGTCCGCACGGGCGCGGACATGCGCGCGGCCTTCCGGCGTATGGCCGGGGCGATCTGTGCCGAGGGCGAGGATGCGATGATCGCGAAGCTCAACCGCGCGGCTGCCGCAATCGGCATCGACCCGCGGTCGATCGTCGAGGATCTCGTGATGTCGGGGGACGAGCTCGCGGCCTTCGCGCGGCATCCGCTCGTCACGCTCGGTGCCCATTCCGTGAGCCACCGGTCGCTCGGTTTTCTCGATCCGGCCACCGTTGCGGAAGAGGTGCGCCGGTCCGCCGACTATGTGGAGGAGCTCACCGGCTGGCGGCCTCAGGCCTTCGCCTATCCCTACGGCGACGGTCGCAGCGTCACAAAGGAAAGCATCCGGGCCGTCGAGGATGCCGGATGCCGCCTTGCGGTGACGACATCCCCCGGCACGCTGGACCGCCAATCCTCCGGGCACCCCTTCCGGTTGCCGCGGATTTCGCTGAACGGCTTCTATCAGAAGAGGCGCTACGTCTCCGCGCTCGCCTCCGGCATTCCCTTCCGGTTCAAGGGCTGAGAATCCTCAGGGATACATTCTTACCTTGGTCCACGGCGAATCGACCGTCTCGCGACGGAATTCGATCCGGTCGTGCAGGCGGAACTTGCGGTCGTGCCAGAACTCGATCGAGGTGGGGCGAATGCGGAAGCCCGACCAGTGGGCCGGCCGCGGCACGTCGCCGAAGGCGTAGCGGGCAGTGTATTCGGCGACGGCCTTTTCGAGCGCGAACCGGCTTTCGAGCGGACGGGACTGCTTCGACGCCCAGGCGCCGATGCGGCTGCCGAGCGGCCGGGAACGGTAATAGATGTCCGCCTCCTCGTCCGAGACGATCTCGACCTCGCCGCGCAGGCGCACCTGCCGGCGCAAGGACTTCCAGTGGAAGCACATGGCCGCCTTCTTCTGGCCGAGGATCTCGCGTCCCTTCTGGCTCTCGAAGTTCGTATAGAAGACGAAACCGCGGGTATCGAACTCTTTCAACAGGACCATGCGGACGTTCGGAAGGCCGTTCTCGTCGACGGTCGCGAGCGCTACAGCGTTGGGATCATTGATCTCCGAGGCCTCCGCGTCTTTCAGCCACATCCCGAAAAGGGTGAAAGGTTCATTCTCTTCGGTAAAGTCACCGCTTGTTAACTTCGATTCAGACATATTAAGTCGAATGCTCCTGAAGTTCATCACCAATGCCCAGGTTTCCAGCGCTGGACAGGACGCCCATTGAGAGACATAGCAAAGTCAGAGACAGGCACAAAGGGCAGGATGCCCGGCTTCGGCAGGATTGTCGCTGTCGCCCTTCTCGCACTTCCGCTGACCGGCTGCATGGCCGGAGGACTCGACCTTTTCGGGGATGAGAAGGTCGACCGTTCGATCGCCACCGGCACGGTCGCCGGCAACCATGCGAACGGCGGCTCCGATGAAATGACGGTGCAGAACGCCGTCTCCTCGGCGGACCTTTCCAAGCTCGGCTCCGATCCGCTGCCATGGGCGAACGCCTCGACGGGCAGCGCCGGCGTCGTCACCGCGATTCGCGAGCAGAAGCAGGGCGGCTTCGTCTGCCGTGACTTCTCGACCACCCGCCACTCCTACGAGGGCATCGCCTATTTCAGCGGCAAGACCTGTGCGGTCGGGCCCGGCTGGCGGCTCATGAGCTTCGACCGCGCGCCCTGAGGCGGTCGTGCCTTCCCAAGACCGGATTCGCGATCCGATACCGGCGCCCGAATCACCGCGGCGCTCCTCGTTCTTCCCGCGTAACTTCTGATTAGCAACTTCTTGCGATGATCGGGCGTCTGTGCGCGCGACGGAGGTCGTCCGCACCGAACGTTCAACGGCCGGACCTCCGCCTGCGGAGCGTGCCATGACCATTCATCGGGGACCTGGATGCGCGACTTCTATTCAGTGCTGGGCGTGCGGCGGAATGCAGGAGCCGACGAGATAAAGACAGCCTGGCGCACCAAGGCGAAATCCGTCCATCCCGACCACAACCAGGACGATCCCGAGGCGAGCCATCGCTTCGCCGAGATCGGCCGGGCCTACGAGATCCTCAAGGATCCCGAGAAGCGCAATCGATACGACCGGCAACGCGAGAGAGCGGAGAACCGCATGCGCGAACAGACGATCCTGCAGCAGCGCCAGGCCGCTCGCGAGGCGACGGAACGCGCGAAGGAAGCGAAGGAGAATGCCGAGCGCATTCTCGCCGAACTGCAACGCGCCGAAGCCGAGAGGGCGAAGGCCGAGAGACAGGCACAGGCGGCCCAGGGACAGGGACAGGCCCAGCCGCAGCCTCAGCAACAGCCGCAGGCAAAGGCAAAGCCTGCCGGAAAGGCCGGTTCCGAAAGCCCGGAAGACGTCGTCGCCCGCATCTTCGGCGACAGCCCGGAAGCAGCGGCCGCCGCCGAGAGCCTGCGGCGGGAAGACCAGGTGCCGAAGGCCGAGGAAGAGAATAGCGGCGGCACCTTCGGTCCCGCATCACTCCGGCCGATCGAACTCATCAGCGCGCTGGTGCGGCGCCTTCGCGGCGTGCAGCCGGCGCCCG
>DATGWU010000398.1:0-7647 GCA_035299345.1 Rhizobium sp. | reverse complement strand
ACCGCCGGCCGGCGAGCGCGCGGTAGCTGTGGCGCGTTTCAACCCGCATCTCGCCACTCGTATCAGTGATGGCGCTCATCAGTTGTTTTCCTTGTTCAGCGAGACGAAGTAGCCCGGCTTGAAGGGGACCGGCAGGAAACGTTCGTGTAGATCGCGAAAGGTGGCGTCGGGGTCGAGATCGGCAAAGATTTCCGGATGGAACCATTTCGCGAACTGCTGCACCGCCACGAAATCATAGGGCGTGCCGTAGAATTGATGCCAGACGGCATGGACATCACCCCTGGCAACCGCCGGCAGGCTGGCGAAGGGCGGCCTTTCCATCATCGTGGAAAGCTTCTTGCGCGCCTCCGGCAGATCGGCGCCGGGCCCGATGCTGACGAACTGGTTGACGTCGGACTGCCCGCTCCAGTTGGCGCCGGTGACGACGACGATATCGGGATCGGAGACGACGAGCTGTTCCGGGTTGAGGTCTCCGGAGAAGGTATCGAAGAAGTCGGACCCGATATTGTGGCCGCCGCCGAGGGCGATCATCTTGCCGAAATTGACCGGACCGAAGGTGCGGCAGCAGACCGTGTCGCCGGTGATGCCGGGCGCCCGTTCGATATAGACCTTGGGCCCCCTCAACTCGGGATGGGCCGCGAGACGCTCGGCAACGCGGGCGAATTGCCCGCGGCGATAGTCGATGAGCTCCTCAGCGCGCTGTTCGCCGCCGAACAGCTTGCCGAGCACTGCAATGGAATTCTCGGTATTGGCATCGGGATCGACCCGGAAGTCGATGTAGACGAGCTTGATTCCGGCGGCCGCGAGCGTCTCCTCGAGCCTGCTCTCCTTGGCCGCCGTCAGGGATTCGAGGTTGAGGGTGAAGACGTCGGGCTTGAGCGCGATCGCCGATTCGAGGTCGAAGGTGCCGTCGCCGACATAGCCGAAGCGCGGCAGGTCGGCGATCCCCGGAAAGACCTCCAGATAGCTGTTATAGGTATCGAGGTCCTTGGTAAGGAGGTCGTCACGCCAGCCGACGATCCGGTCAAACGCCCGCTTTCCGACGAGCGCCGAAATCACGCTGACTTGACGGGCTTCGCCGACCAGCACCCGCTTTGCGGGCAGATCAAGATCAACCTGTCGTCCGGCGGCATCGGTGACCTGTTCGGCAAGAGCGGGGACGCCCAGAAGCGGAACCAGGGCAAGAAGCGCCCCGAGTGACTTTGCAATCGACATGTCTCAACCTGCTGGAAAGGGGCCGGCGATCGTCGCCGGCCCGGTGTCATGTCAGAGACCGGCCTTCAGGGAGGCGAAGTATCCGGGGTGGTAGGTGACCGGCAGAAAGCGCTCGTGCAGCTCCTTGAAGGTCGCATCCGGGTCGAGATCCTTGAAAAGGTCCGGGTGAAGCCACTTGGCGATCTGCTGGACGGCGACGAACTGGTAGGGGCTGTTGTAGAACTGGTGCCAGATCGCGTGGACATTGCCCTCCTCCGCGGCCTTGACGCCGGTGAAAGCGGGGCGCTGCATCAGCGCGGCGAGCTTCTGCGTGGCGGTCGCCGCGTCCGCACCGGGGCCGACGCCCACCCATTTGCCGCCCGGCACGTAAAGCTCCCAGTTGGAGCCGGTGACGATGACCTGATCCGGATTGGAGGCGATGATCTGCTCGGGATTGACCGTACCGAAGGTGCCGGGAATGATGTCCTTCGCCATGTTCACGCCGCCGGCGAGCTCGACCATCTTGCCGAAATTCTCGTCCCCGAAGGACATGCAGCAATCGTCGCTATAGCCGCCGGCCCGTTCCATGAAGACGACCGGCTTGTCGACCTCTCCTGCATTGGCGAGCACGTCGGTCACCCGGGCGAGCTGCTCGTCATGGAACGTCACGAATTCCTCGGCACGGGCTTCCTTGCCGAAGAGCTTGCCAATGATGCGCATCGACTCGTCGGTGTTCTGCATCGGCTTCTCGCGGAAATCGATGTAGACCAGCGGGATGCCGACCTTGGCGAGCTTTTCGATATAGCCCGACTCTTCGGTCGCCGATTTCGCCTCGGTGTTCATGATGATGACGTCAGGCTTCAGGGCAACCGCCTGCTCGATGTCGAAGGTGCCGTCCTTCATGCCGCCGAAGGTCGGGATCTTCGCCATCTCGGGAAACTTTTGGAGATAGATGTTGTAGCCGTCCAGATCCGCCTTCTTGAAGTCATCGCGCCAGCCGACGATCCGCTTGAACGGCGCATCGGTGTCGAGGGCGGCGGTGAAATAGATCTGCCGACCTTCGCCCAGAATGACGCGTTCGACCGGCACGTTGACCTGGACTTCACGGCCAGTGATATCCTTGACGGTGACCGTCTCGCCGAAGGCGACACCGGAAAAAAGGACGAGCGAAAACGCGGCGGCGGAGGCCACCCTCTTGAATCCAAACAAGTTATCTCTCCTGCGATGCGTGTTGCGCCGATTTATGATTTTATGACTTTTCGAGTCAAGAATTATCTTTTAGAAAGCTTCCAGCTTCACTCCACTTTTTCAGGAAAGCCCCCGGAATGCAGACGGTCACGACATTTTCGAATCACGATCTTCGCGACGAGATCAAAACCTATTGGTCATTGCGGGCCGAGACGTTCGACAGCCAGCCCGGCCACGAGATCTTCTCCGAGGCCGAAAGGACGGCATGGCAGACGTTGTTGCGGCGGCATCTCGGCGACGGCAACGACCGCGAGGCGCTCGACCTCGCCTGCGGCACCGCCGTCGTATCGCACCTCCTCGATGATCTCGGCTTCCGCGTGACAGGCATGGACTGGGCAGAGCCCATGCTTGAGCGGGCACGCGCGAAAGCCAGGAATCGGGGGCGGACGATCCGCTTTCTGATTGGCGACGCCGAGAACACCATGGAGCTCGACGACTCCTATGACGTCATCACCAACCGCCATCTCGTGTGGACGCTCGTCGATCCCCTCTCGGCGTTTCGCGAATGGCACCGGGTGCTGAGGCCCGGCGGCCGGCTGCTCATCGTCGACGGAGACTTCGTCAATCCGGGCCTTGTCGCGCGCCTCGCAAGAAAGGTCTCGGACTGGCTGGGCACCGGGAACGCGCACAACGGACCGTCGACCGGCGCCCTCGCCGCGACACATCAGAGCATCCTCTCCCGCGTCTATTTCTCCGGCGGTGCGCGGGCCGAGGCCGTCGTCGACCTCCTCCGCCAGGCAGGCTTCGACAAGATCACCGTCGACACCGACATGCGGGCGATCCATCGCACCCAGAAGAAGAACTTCGGTTTCCTCAAGGGGCTCGAACGGGCGACCCAGCATCGCTATGCGATCTGCGCGGAGAAGAAGGCAGCGGGCTGAAGCGGAGATCAGCTGAGGCAAAGATCGCATCGGCCGCTCGGGAAATTGCGCCCAGTGACGACCCGCGCGGCAACTCGTACCAATTTGGAAAGGAATTCCTGCTAATCGGAGGGATGCAGCGCTCGGCGAACATGATGTTTCCTGCAGTCCAACCGGACATGATGATGCAATCAGCAAGATTTCCGACATGTTCCCGGTGACGAAGAAACGCACAATACGACAAACTCGCGGTGTGATGATGGCGACAGCCTTCGTGCTGGCGATCGCCTTCGCCGTCGCCTTTCTGTCGGGCAGCGTCGTGACCACGATGCGCGATGCCGCGGACCTCATCGATGCCAACCGGTCCGTCAACGCGGTGCAGGCCGCGGTTTCCTCGATCAAGAAGCGACTGGGAGCAACCGTCAGGGACAATGCCGTCTGGGACGATGCTTATGCCGCCGTCTCCTCGCAAGAGGCAGACGCCTGGATCTACGACAACTGGGGATCGACGAGCGAAGACTACCCGCTCTATGACGGCGCCATCGTCCTCGACGCCAGTGGCGCGCAGGTCAAGGCCTATCTGAAGGGCAAGGAATTTGATGCGATTTCGGCATTCGGCTCCAAATTCGTCCGGCGGGCGATCGACGCCTCCAGAAGCCGCAGTCCCGATCCTCTTGTGGATTTCTATCCCTTTTCCGGACACGTGATGATGCTCGCTACGATGGCGATCCAGCCGTTTGCGGACCAGCCAGACAACGGAGGATACAAGTCCCTCACCTTCTTCAAGGAGCTGACGCCGGACTATCTGGCCGCCATCTCCGAAGACTTCCAGATCGAAGGGCTCGCGCTCGGCCCGGCACCGGATTCGGACCAGCTCAACCTGGCCCTCGATGGAACGACCGGGCGTGCCATCGGATACCTGGCCTGGCCGGAGCAGCGCCCCGGCTCCGCGATCTACGACCAGGTGAAACCACGTTTGGCCGTTCTGGTCGCATTGTTCGCTCTTTTCCTCTTGGTGGTGGTCGCCTTTTCGGCCCTGGAACTCCGCAAGGAGCGCGCCATTGCCGCCAGGGCCGCCCATGACGCGAGCCACGACTACCTGACGGGTCTTCTGAACAGGGTCGGCCTCATCCGGGCAATCGGCGAGGCCCGGGAAGGCTCCTCCGTCGTCCACCTTATCGACCTCGACGGTTTCAAGACGGTCAACGATACCTGGGGACATGCGGTCGGCGACGAGCTCATCCGCCTTGTCGCCAAGAAACTTGCAGCCATTCATCCCGATGTCGTCGCTGCGGCGCGTCTCGGCGGCGACGAATTCGCCCTCATCCAGCAGGGTCCGTCCAGTCCCGTCGAGCTAGGCGAGCGCATCGTCCGCTCGCTCGCCGAACCGTTCGACATCGACGGCCGGACGGTCGAGGTCGGGGCGAGCGTCGGTTTCGCTGTGACGACCATGGATCTCCCCGAACTCGAGATCATTCGCCGTGCCGACATGGCACTCTACCGCGCCAAGGAAGACGGCCGCGGACAGGTCGTCGCATTCGACGAGCAGCTGGACAGGGAGCGGGAGGACCGGACCTTTGCCGAGAAGCGCCTGAAAACCGCAATCGACGAGGACGAGATACAGATCGTCTTCCAGCCGCTCATCTCGGCAACGGACGGAGAAATCACCGGCGTGGAGGCTCTGGCGCGATGGGCGCCGCCGACCGGCACCGTCAGCCCCGAAGTATTCATTCCGCTCGCGGAAAAATCCGGCCTCATCGAGGCACTGACGCGCAAGATGCTTCTCGGCTCGATCCGGGCCGTATCCTGCTGGCAGTCGCTCGAGCTCTCGGTCAACGTCTCTCCGATCCAGCTGTGCAACCCGAACTTCGCAGGCGAAGTGAAGAAGATGCTTTCGGAGGAAGGCTTCGACGCCAACCGTCTCATTCTCGAAGTTACCGAAGGTGTCCTGATCTCCAAACCGGACCGCGCACGGCGGTCGATCGACGGGCTCCGCGCCGTCGGCGTCCGCTTCGCGATGGACGATTTCGGCACCGGCCATGCGAGCATCGGCACGCTCCGGCAATTCGGGTTCGACAAGGTCAAGATCGACCGGTCGCTGATGACTTCGAACAACGGCGAGGTGCTGAAGGCGACCATCCATCTTGCCTCCGCGCTCGACATTCCGGTGACGGCAGAAGGGATCGAGACCGAAGAGCAGGCAAGGACCGCCCGGGAAGCGGGCTGCCAGCTGCTGCAGGGACACCTGTGCGGAAAGCCGATGACGGTCGAGCAGCTGCGCGGCAAGCTCATGCCGGATGCGCGGCCGGCGCAATTTGCCTGACAGGCAGTCGTTCACTCCTCCCATCCAGGTTAACGCTTCGATCCGGCCAGCGTTGATCCCGATGATTTCGACGCGGTATCTACGTGCTGGTTCGATGAAAGAGCTGACTGAGGAATTCGTGGATGAAGGCCTGTTCGGTGAAATCCCCGGTCACCTCGCGCATTACATCGACTATGACGCCATCACCCGCGATCTGGCCATGGACCACACCGAAACCGAAATTGGCGGAGAGCGGCTGATTTGTCGGTGCCAGTGAGGCCTTGGGGACATAAATCAATATCCGAATAGAAGACAAAAGGGCATCGATAGATGCCCTTTTGTCTTCCCGAGGTTAGCGCTTTTCCGGAAAAAGCCCCGGCATCCAGCGCGAAGCCAGCTTTGCCGGAAACGCCAGTTTTAAAGGCGCGCGCGAGCTTTCCGAGACGATAACCTCATACTCGGCTAAGGCAGACACGATGCGCCGCGCTTGCCGGTCACCCGCGCCGACAACATCGGCAACATCGCCGCGCGGAAGGCTACCACGATAAAGCAGCGCCTCCAGAACATTCGTTGATTTGGCAGGCAGATTGCCGAGCCTGATTTCCTCTTCCGCCCAGAGCAAGATACGGCTGCGCAGGCGTTCAGGCTCAATTAGCTCTTCCATGAAGCGCACCTGATCCAGGCACATTTCGAGAAAGAAGCGGGTGAAATCGGCAAGCGCCGTCTCGCTCAATGTTCCGCGCCCATCGAGATTGCCGCGTCGTGGTTCGTCGCAGGCCATCAGATGCGCCTTATAGGACGTCTCGCTGCGCGCAAGGCCCCGCGCAATCGACCAGATGCCGCCTGTATCCAGTAATTCCCGAAGCATCGCGTAAGACATCAAGCGGATGACGCGGCCATTACCGTCCAGAAACGGGTGAATCCAGGCTAATCGATGGTGAGCCGCCGCGACGGCAAGCAGCTTTTGCGAGCGCCCTAGCATCTTATAAGCCCCATCAAAACGGCTCAGGAAACGGGGGATAGCGCCGGGGCTGATCGCGATATGACGCCCGATCTTTACATCGCGCGTCCGTAGCACCCCCGGCACCATGCGAACTTTTTCGCCGGTGTCGGGATTGGTCACGATCAAAAGTTCGTCCGGCAACAGCTCGCCAAAACGCCTATGGATTTCCAGAATGGTTTCCTGCGCGGTAACGCGCCCGGTCATGCCGCCATGATCAATCCAGCGCTGCACCTCGATATGCGCCCTGGCTTCGAGTTGCAGGTTTCGCTTCTGTGGATCGGCACTATAATCATTCTTAAGCGCCCGCTCGATATCGACCGGATGTGTGTCGTGACCTTCGATCAGATTGCTGTAATAGCAATTCATCGAACGCACGAGATCGGACAGCGCCGTGGCGATTTCGGCAGGAAGGCTGCCCTTTAATCCAGCGGAGGCGGCGGTCAACTCCATCGCCAGATCGAGAAGCGGCCCGGTGTGCTTGCTGCCCTCGGCAATCGTCATCGGCTCCATCAATCCGATAGATTCACCGCGATCCTCTGCCGCTTTTATGTCCGCTTCAATGTCCGGTTTATCGTTACGCATAATTGCATGATACCAATATGTTAGATAAATTGACAGCTAAAAGCGTCAGGCGGTGATGTCCGGTTTATGTCCGCATAAGACCTCGCTTGCCAGGAGGCGGGTATCCTCGGAAAATCGCGCAGTCGACATGCGCAGGTAATCTGAGAAGACAGGCAGACGAGCATGGCGAGCGCCTGGTGTGTGACTCTGGAGTAGCTTCTCTGGCGGGACACGGCTACAATCTTGTTCACTTGAATGGACATGAGGGTTTCTCGTGGCCAGAACTTTGTACGTCCCAAAGCAGGCATCAGCTGCCGTAACACCATCTACGGCCTCATGACCGTTCCGGCTGGTTCGAGGCCGGCGTGAAACGGGCGACGAGCGCGTGGCTCTCTCCGGGATAGGTGAAGCGGACCCATGTCACCGGACCCTGCCCGCTCCAGGTCCGCCGCTCGATCACCAGACAGGCAGCCCCCTTC
>DATGWU010000397.1:0-25904 GCA_035299345.1 Rhizobium sp. | reverse complement strand
GAAGAACAGATCGCCCATCTTTCGACGCTGATCAGCAGTTCGCCCTCGGACGCCGGCGCCGGCAACGGTGTTATGGCCGGCCGCGTCGCGGCGCTTGAGGACTATATCGCCACCAGCGACGAATACATCATCGAGGCGGCGCGCCAGGCGGCAGAGACCGTGATGGAAAGCTACGCCCATACGCAAGCGACGCGCGGGGATGCTTCTGGTGCCGACCTCGCAGCGCTTTCGGCGCTGGCCGACCACCTCAAGGACCTGGAGTCGGTCAGCCGGAATTCGGAGGAGCGGACCCATCGCACCTTCGAGGCGCTGCACGATACGTTGGTTCAGATCGCCGAGAAGCTCGACCAGATCGACACGCGCGTCAGCACGCGGGAGCGTGGTCCTCTCGACGGGCCCACAGCGCCCCTCGCCACTGCGGCGGTGGTGGAGCGGCACGCCCAGGTCGAACTGCAGCCTGCACATATCACCGGTGATATTGCGCCGCCGGTCGCGATCCCGGGAGCGAAAGAACATACGCTCGAGGCGCCGGAACCGGCGCACAATTCAAAGCCGGTACCGAAGAAGGCGGCGAAACCAAGCCTTCTTTCCGGGCTCGGCAAGCGCCTGATTCCCGGCCAGAAGAAGGACGACGGCGCGCCCGTGCCGCGTACCCTGGTCGATCCGAGTCCGTCCATCGACGCGTCTGAGATGCTGCCGCCCGAAGAGGCCAACGAACTGCTCGAGCCCGGTTCGGGGGCACCGGACGTGCGCAAGATCCTCGAACGGGTTCGGGCGACGCAAGCTGCTCAGCGCGAGTCCGGCAACGGGCCCGCCGCCGACGGCGATCGTACCGACTACATCGCCGCCGCCCGCCGCGCCGCGCAGGCCGCGGCCAGCGAAATGGACCGGACCTATCGTGCCGGACCGGCCAAGACGGAGACCGGCAAGGCGGCAGACTCCATGCTTTCGCGCTACCGCCGGCCGATCCTGATGGCTGTCGGCGCCGTGCTGCTCGTTGCAATGTCAATGCCGCTCGTCAACACGCTGTTGCGCAGCGACGACCCGCTGCCGGTGACCGCAGCGGGCCCGGCGGACGACCTCGGCGCCAACCAGCCGAGCGCCGGCGTCGACACCCAGACGACGGCCGATGCATCCATCGAGGACAAGACGGCAGCCGCTCCGACACAGGCCGAAGGCCAACCGGAGCCGACAAACTCGGATGCAGGGGCCACTCCCTCCGCCCCGGCGGCGCTCACGGCACCTGTTTCGCTCGAGGAGAGCAGCAAGTTCACTCCAGCTGCCCCCACGAAGGCCGCAGATCTGCAGGCCGAGGAGACCCTGTCCTCCGCCACCCCGGTTCAGGCGGCATCGGCGGGGCAGGCCGCATCCAATGTGGGCGCAGCGGTCGGCGCTCCGGCGGAAGTGATCGCGGTGCCTGATGCCATCAAGCCCGCCTCGCTGGTCATCGCCGCCAAGCAGGGGGACCCGCTCGCGCTCTTCGAGGTCGCGGCCCGCTACTCCGAAGGCCGTGGCATCGATGGCGACTTCGCCGAAGCCGCGAAGTGGTACAAGATGGCTGCGGACAAAGGCTTCGCGCCCGCGATGTATCGTCTGGCGAACCTCTACGAGAACGGCACCGGCGTCGAACGCAACGTCGAAACGGCCAGGCACTACTACGAGCTCGCCGCCGAAAAGGGCAATGCGAGCGCCATGCACAACCTCGCCGTCATGCACGCGTCGGGCGCCACCGGCACGCAGGACTATCCGACGGCGGCCAAGTGGTTCGGCAAGGCGGCGGAACTCGGTGTTTCCGACAGCCAGTTCAACCTGGCGATCCTGACCGCGCGCGGCAACGGCGTTCCGCAGAACCTCGTAGAGTCGTACAAGTGGTTTGCGATCGCCGCCAAGGCCGGTGACAAGGATGCCGCCAAAAAGCGAGACGAGGTCGCCAACGTCATGGCGCCGGACCAGCTCGAGAAGGCACGCGCCGCCGTCGATCTCTGGAAGCCACAGCCTTTGAACCCGCAGGCCAACTCGACCGACCTCCCGGACGAATGGGCGGGCACGGGCGTAAAGACCGCCAGCGTCGACATGACGAAGGCGATCCGCAATATCCAGGGTATCCTGAACAACAACGGCTTCGATGCCGGCGTGCCGGACGGGGTACTCGGAGAGAAGACGGTCACCGCGATCAAGGCTTTCCAGACCTCGGTCGGCATGGAACCGACCGGTAAGGTCACGGACAAACTGGTCAAGGAACTGCTGGCGCGCAACAAATGACGTGCGCCGTCACAAAACCGGAAAAATGCGCGCGTAAAGCCATGCCACGGAATTGACAGGTCTGACCGACGGGCGCATGAAAAAATATGACGGAGGTCAAGCCTGCCAATGACTTGACCCGGTCTCGCCCCTCTTCGGAGCCCGCCGGAAAACCGACGCTTTCCATTCCCCGCACCTGCGGGGCGCACGCATTTAGAGGCTACCCGTGACAATCTACCTGCCGATCGCAGAATTGTCGGTGAACATCTTCATCATTCTCGGCATGGGCGCGGCCGTCGGTTTTCTGTCCGGCATGTTCGGCGTAGGCGGTGGCTTCCTGATCACGCCTCTCCTGATCTTCTACAACATCCCTCCCGTCGTGGCGGTGGCGACCGGCGCCAATCAGGTTGTCGCCTCGTCCGTCTCCGGCGCGATCACCCATTTCCGACGCGGTACGCTGGATGTGAAGCTCGGGCTCGTCCTGCTCGTCGGTGGTCTCGCGGGGGCGACGGCCGGCATCTACGTCTTCTCCTGGCTCCGCAGCGCCGGTCAGCTCGACCTCTTCATCTCCCTGCTCTACGTCCTGTTTCTCGGCACGATCGGCAGTCTGATGCTGATGGAGAGCCTGAACGCGATGCGGCGGGCCGCGCGCAACGAGCCGGCAACCCTGCGGCGGCCGGGTCAGCACATCTGGGTGCACCGCCTGCCCTTCAAGGTGCGGTTCAAGAAATCGAAGATTTACCTGAGCGTGCTGCCGGTCATCGGTCTTGGATTCGGGATCGGCGTGCTCACCTCGATCATGGGCGTCGGCGGCGGCTTCATCATGGTGCCGGCGATGATCTACCTGCTGCGCATCCCCACCAGCGTCGTCGTCGGCACATCGCTCTTCCAGATCATCTTCGTCACCGCCTACACGACCATCGTCCAGGCGACGACGAACTATTCAGTGGACATCGTGCTGGCGTTCCTGCTGATGGTCGCGGGTGTCGTCGGTGCGCAATATGGTGTCCGGGTCGGCCAGAGGCTGCGCGGCGAACAGCTCCGCGCACTGCTGGGACTGCTTGTGCTTGCCGTCGGCGTGCGCCTTGCGATCGATCTGGTCGTGACGCCCGAGGATCTCTATTCGATCGCCACAGGCGGAATGGGGGGCTGATGCCGATGCGCACGATGCTCTTCGCCGCCGCCACGGTCCTTTCGGCTTTCCTCGCGAGCGAGGCCGCCGGGCAGGTACCGTTCCAGCCAACAGCTCCCGACATGGAGAGCCTCGACATCGGCACATCGACCAGCGAAATCGCCATCACCTCCGATTTTCGCGGAGCCGATCTCACGATCTTCGGGGCGCTCACGAACACCGACGCGCTGCTTCTCGCCATCGGCCAGTACGATGTGGTGGTGACGCTCGAAGGACCCCGCGACGAGGCAACTGTCCGCCACAAGGAGCGGCTCTTCGGCGTCTGGGTCAACCGCAATTCGATGACGTTCGAGCGGATGCCGCAGTCCTATTCGCTGGCAAGCACGCGGCCGCTTTCCGAGATCACCGCGCAGCAGGCGCTCGTCGATCTCGGGCTGGGCGTCGACTACATGCCGCTGACACCGACCGGCTACTTTCAAAGCGCCGCCAACCTTGCTGAATTCAGGGAGGCCTTTCGCCGCCTGAAGCAAACCAACGGCCTTTACCAGAGCGATACCGGCGGCGTGCGCTTCGTCAGTGCGAGCCTGTTCAAGGCGACGCTCAAACTGCCGGCCAACATTCCCAACGGCGTTCACATGGTCCGGGCCTATCTCTTCAAGAGCGGCGAATTCCTCGCACAACGCGAGCTGCCGCTCAGGGTCATCAAGACGGGGCTCGAAGACTCCATCACCAATGCCGCGCACGAACAGCCCTTGTCCTATGGCGTTCTGGCTGTGCTGCTCGCCCTGATCACCGGGTGGGGCGCGAGTCTGATCTTCCGGCGCGACTGAGTCCGGTCACCCGTCGACGGTCTCCATCCTGGCCCTCGTCGCCAGATAGGCCTCCGTCAGCTTCGACAGGGCCGATGGCATGCCTTCGGGCATCGGAGCGCCGAGGTGGAGGAAGCGTAGTTCGTCCATGAACTCCCGCCAGAGCGTCCGCCCGCCCTTCTCCAGAAGCTCCGCCCGAATCGCGAGATCTTCCGATACGGCGAGATGCCGCCTGCCCCAGGCGCCCATTTCGGCGAACAGCGGCACGAGCTCGATCGACATTTCGGTCAGGCTGTAGATCGCCTTCTGCTTATGGCTCGGATCGTCGGCGCGCGTCAGCAGCCCCTTTTCCACCAGCTTCTTCAGGCGATCGGCGAGAATGTTGGAGGCGATCCCCTCCTCCGAATTCTGCAGGAGTTCGCGGAAGTGCCGGCGATTGCCGAACATCACGTCGCGTATGACGATCAGGCTCCAGCGATCGCCGAGAATCTCGAGCGTCAGATTTATCGGACATCCGGAGCGATGCGTCTCTTCCATTTCCCTCTCCAAAAACCGCTTGCACTATAAAATCAGTTCCGGTAGTTTGCAACTGCTTTCAAAATACAACTGGTTTTAAAATGGAGGAGACGATGCGCAAACTGATCATCTGGAACCTGATGACGCTGGACGGCTATTTCGAAGGCAAGGCACCATGGGATTTGCACTTTCATGAACTCGCCTGGGGCGATGAACTGAGTGCCTACGCACTCGAAATAGGCCGGCAGACGGACCTGCTCGTCTTCGGCAGGAAAACCTATGAAGGAATGGCTGCCTACTGGCCCGAGGCGACGAATGAAACGGACATCAAGGCCTACATGAATTCGATCGCGAAGATCGTGGCGAGCCGCAGTCTCGTAAAGGCAGGCTGGAACAACACGCGCATCGTTCGCGATCCCGTTTCGGAGTTGACGATGCTGAAGCAGCAACCGGGCAAGGACATCTTCATCTTCGGGAGCGCCGAACTCTGCGACGATCTGCTGAAGGCGGACCTGATCGATGAAATCCGGATCTGCCTAGTGCCGGTCGTGCTGGGCGGCGGCAATCCGCACTTCAAGCCGACAGAGACCCCGAGGCAGCTGACACTGCTCGAAACCAGAACTGTCAAGACCGGCGCCGTGATCCTGCGATACGCGGTGGGCGACCACGGGTGAGGCGTTCAGGTCAGGCTGACCGGCAATCCGTGGCCGCGGCAACCAGTGTCGCGGCAGCAGCACCGGCGGTCTCGATATAGCCCGGATCCCGGTTGAGGAGCACGACGGCGAATGCGCCGTCGATGAGAAGAACGACCTGCCTCGCGAGCGTGCGTGGCTCCTGCACGCCTTCCGCCACGAAGATATCCGCCAGCCAGTCCTCCAGGCGCCGTTTGTGGACGGCGCCGATCTTCATCGCCGGATGGCCGGGCATGTTGGCCAGCTCGGCCGAGGTTCGCAGGAAGCCGCAGCCCTTCCATTTGGGATGGCGTGCAGACCGTGCGAGACCCGCGAACACGGCCCTGATCCGATCCGGCAGCGGCCCCTCGCTTTCCCGATACCAGTGCTGGAACTTTGAAAAGCTCGGCTGGTCGCGTCCCGCCAGATAGGCGGCGACAAGATCGTCCTTGCTGGCGAAATGGTAATAGAGCGTCCGCTTGGTGATGCCTGCCTCCTCGGCCACGGCATCGACGCTCACGCGCCGGATGCCTTCGTCGTAGAAGAGCTTGGCGGCAGCGGAAACGATGCGGTCGCGGGTCGGTATCTCGGAGCTGGCCATAAGAAACATGTATACCGACCAGTGAGTATGCACAAGACATAGCCGCTGCTAGCCTCGGTCGCGTCGACACTGACGGAGGAGGCGGCGATGGCGGACTACAGTCGGACGCAGGAACGCTCCGGGCATCTTGCAAACGACGGGCTACAGCCGGTCGAAGGGCGAGAGATCACGTTGCGGTGCAGGGACGGCGTAACCCTCCGTGGTCACGTGTGGAGCAGCCGTGTCGATCCCCGCTGCGGCACCGTCGTCATCAATGCCGCGACGGGCGTTCGCGCTCGCTATTACCACTACTTCGCCCGCTTTCTCGCCGAACACGGCTTTGCGGTTCTCACCTATGACTATCGCGGCATCGGCCTTTCGCGACCCGGTCGTCTTCGCGGCTGCGGCTTTCGCTGGCGCGACTGGGGAGAGCGCGATTTCGAGGTGGCGCTCGACTTCGCCGAAAAGCTTGGCGACGGCCCCGTCGCCGTGGTCGGCCACAGCATCGGCGGCTTCCTGCCCGGCTTTGCGGCGAACGCCGCGCGCATCGACCGGATGCTCACGGTCGGCGCGCAATATGCCTATTGGCGGGACTATGCGGCGCGCGAGAGGCTGCGTCTGTTCCTCAAGTGGCACCTGGTCATGCCGGCTCTGACCGCGGTCTTCGGCTATTTTCCCGGAGAACGTCTCGGCTGGCTCGAGGATCTTCCGGCGGGTGTCGCGAACGAGTGGAGCTTTCGACGCGCACGCATGGAACGGAGCTATCCCGCACGGGAACGGCCAGCGATCCTGAACAACTTTGCCGCTGTGACCGCGCCGATCCTGGCAATCACCGCGACCGACGATGAGTTCGCGACGGCGGCGGCGATCAGACGAGCCCTTCGATACTATCGACACGCGCCAGCAACGGAGGTCCTGCTCTCACCTGCCAGTCTCGGTGTAGATCGACTCGGACATTTCGACCTCTTTCATGCCCGGCACGCCAGCGGCTTCTGGATCGACGCGCTGCTGTGGCTGCGAGACGGCATCAATCCCTGGCCGGAGAGCAGACCGCGCTAACCCAGCAGGCTGCCGAACCGCACGGAATAGACGCGGTCCCGTCCGAGAAGATGTGCAATCAGCGCCGTCTGGTCGAAGAGGCCGGCAAAGGCGCGGTGACGCAGGTCAAGGCCACCGGTCAGGACGCCGAAGGCCGGCATCAGCAGGCGCGCGCCGTCGGTCGCGAAACAGGCACGGCGCACCGATTTTTCCCGCCGGCGAACGGTTGCGGAAGGGTGCAGATGGCCGGCGATTTCACCTCGTCCGTCGATCAGCGAGGGTTCGTGGCGGAAGACCAGATTACCGAAGCGCAACTCGTCGGCACACCTGCCTGGCAGGTCGACGGTGCCGTCCGGATCATGGTTGCCGTTGATCCATATCCACTCCCGACCGCGCGCCATCGTCGCGATCATCGCGCGGAAGTCCGGCGGCATCAGCGCCGAACCGACGCGATCATGGAAGTTGTCGCCGAGACTGATGACGATCGCTGGATTATACCGCGTGACTACCATCTCGAGGCGCCGCAACGTCGAGAGCGTATCGTAGGGCGGCAGCAATTGCCCTCGGCGGGCGAAGGCGGCACCCTTTTCGAGATGGAGATCGGAGACGACAAGAAGGTCGAGGTCGGGGAGATAAAGCGCTCCGGTGGGATCGCAAATCGCCCCGACGCCGGCGACGGAAAATTCGGCCGTCAATTCGGCGTTTCCCGAAAGCGTGCTTCTCAAGGCGGCGAGCCGGTTCATCCGCTTGTCTTTTCCTTCCGGGCCGTCGCCCTCGATAGCCATTCCTAGGCCATTGCTTCGGCGATCAATTCGTCTGCAGCTTCCGCCAGCACGTGTTCCTGGGCCTCGCCTGCCACTGGTTCGCGGCCGATCTCCAGCATCACGGGCACAGCGAGCGGCGAAATGTGATCGAGCCGGCGATGGGTGATGTGGCCCTTGATTCTCTTTAGCATATCGCCGAGCCGGGCAATATCCAAAAGCCCGGCCGCGGCATCCTGCCTCGTCGCCTGCAGCAGGATGTGATCCGGCTCGTGCGTGCGCAGCACGTCGTAGATTAGGTCCGCCGAAACCGTCACCTGCCGACCGGTCTTCTCCTTGCCCGGATGGCGCTTCTCGATCAAACCCGCGATCACCGCGCAGGTTCGGAAGGTGCGCTTCAGCATCCAGGATTCGGCAAGCCAGGCCTCGAGGTCGTCGCCGAGCATGTCCTCGTCGAAGAGTTCACCGAGCGCCAGTCTGCCCGACTGCACCATCGCGCCGATATCCTCGAGTCCCCAGACGGCGAGCGAATAGTCGGTGGCGACGAAGCCGAGCGGCTTTGCCCCCATCCGCTCCAGCCGCCGGGTGAGCAGCATGCCGAGCGTCTGATGCGCAAGCCGCCCCTCGAAGGGATAGGCGACCATGTAGAAGCGGCTGGCCCGCGGAAAGGTCTCGATCAGCAGCTCGCCACGCTTCGGCAGCACCGATTTCTCGCGCTGGATTTCCAGCCAGTCGCGAACCTGGCCCGGCAGCGCCCGCCAGCGCGCCGGATCATCGAGCATGGCGCGGACCTGGTCGGCGAGATAGGTGGAAAGCGGGAATTTGCCACCGGCATAGGCGGGGATCTTCGGGTCCTGCGAAAACGCATTGGAGACGAGGCACTCGTTCTCGCGGATGCCCTCGAAGCGGACGGTCTTGCCGGAGAAGAGGAAGGTATCGCCCGGAGAAAGACTTTCGAGGAAATATTCCTCGACCTGCCCGAGCGCCGTGCCGCCCCGCATCGGCCCACCACGGCCGAGGGAGCCGAGATGATTGCGTTTCACCAGCCGCACGTTCAGCATCGGCATCTCGACGATCGTTCCAAGATTGAGCCGGTATTGCTGCGCCACCAGCGGGTTGGAGACGCGCCAACGCCCCTCCTTGTTGCGCCTGATCCGGGCGTAACGCTCGTAGGTGCGCAATGCATAGCCGCCGGTCGCCACGAAATCGATAATGCGATCGAAGGTCTCGCGCGGCAGGCGGGCATAGGGCGCGGCTGACATGACTTCGGCATATAGCGCATCGGCATCGAAGGGTTCGGCGCAGGCCATGCCGAGAACGTGCTGGGCGAGCACGTCGAGCGAGCCCGCTCCGACCGACGGCGTATCCTGCGCACCAAGATAATTGGCGTCGAGAGCCGCCTGGCATTCCATGACCTCGAAACGGTTGGCGGGCACCAGGACCGCACGGCTCGGCTCGTCCATCCGGTGGTTCGCGCGACCGATGCGCTGGGCGAGCCGCGAGGCGCCCTTCGGCGCGCCGACATGGACGACGAGGTCGACATCACCCCAGTCGATGCCGAGGTCGAGCGTGGAGGTGGCAACGACCGCGCGCAGCCGGTTTTCCGCCATCGCCGCCTCGACCTTGCGCCGCTGCCCCACGTCGAGGGAGCCGTGATGAAGTGCGATCGGCAGATTGTCGTCGTTGACCGTCCAGAGCTCCTGAAAGAGAAGCTCGGCCTGAGAGCGGGTGTTGACGAAGACCAGCGTCGTCCGGAAGCGTTTCAAGATCGCGTAGAGATCGGGAATGGCATAGCGGGCGGAGTGGCCGGACCAGGGAATCCGGTCCTCCGTATGCAAGATCGAAATATCGGGCTTGGCGCCGCCCTCGACGGTGACGAGGCCCGCCTCACACGTTTCCCCCGGTGTCTGCGCCACCAGCCAGCGCATGAGATCGGGAGGATCGGCGACCGTCGCCGAGAGCCCGATGGTCTGCAGGCGCGGCGCCAGGCGTCTCAGTCTCGCAAGCCCGAGTGAAAGCAGATGGCCGCGCTTCGACGTGACCAGCGAGTGCAACTCGTCGAAGATGACGTAGCGAAGATCCTTGAAGAAGCGCGCCGCCTCGCCGTTGGCGATCAGCAACGCGACCTGTTCTGGCGTCGTGAGCAGGATGTCGGGCGGATTGAGTTTCTGACGCTGCCGTTTCGACTGCGGCGTGTCGCCGGTACGGTTCTCGACCGTGATCGGCAGGCCCATTTCGGCAACCGGCTTCATCAGGTTGCGCTCGATATCGACGGCGAGCGCCTTCAACGGCGAGACGTAGAGCGTGTGGATGCCGGTGAAGGCGGTGCCCGGCTTGCGCCCGCCTCTTCGCGCAAGATCGGTGAGCGACGGCAGGAAGCCGGCCAGTGTCTTGCCGGCGCCGGTCGGGGCGATCAGCAGCGTGCTCTCTCCCCGTGCGGCACGCGCCAACAGCTCCAGCTGATGGGCGCGCGGCTGCCACCCCTTGTCCGCGAACCAGCGGTGAAAGGTATCCGGAAGGGAGACGGAGGAACCCGTCACGGTGGAATCGGTCGCGCTCACGGTGAGAAGGTAGTGAAGCCGGATCGGAATTGGAAAAGAAAATCGAGATCGTGGCGCCAGCCAGCGAATTGACAGCCGGAGAGAATCATGGATATTTATTATCCGCGATAGGATTTTACAAGATGAAACTCGGCGAAGGCATAGAACAGGCAATCCATTGCGTGACGATGCTGGCGGGGCTCGACGAGGGTCAGGTGCTCTCGGCTGCCGCCCTGGCCGAGTACCATGGCGTTTCGGCCAGCTACCTTCTGAAACATCTTCAGGCGCTCTCGGGTGCCAGTATTCTCGCCACGATGCCGGGGCCGAAGGGCGGCTACCGACTGGCACGCGCCCCGGAGGACATCTCGTTGCTCAACATCGTTCTGGCAATCGAAGGCCCGGCTCCGGCGTTCCGCTGCGCCGAAATCCGCCAGCGTGGCCCGAAACCGCTTCCCGTGCGCTATTTCCAGGCGCCCTGCGGGATCGCGAGCGCCATGCATGCCGCCGAACGCGTCTACCGTAGCGAACTCGCGAAGACGAGCATCGCCGACATTCTCGCCGGCGTCCGCGCCGTGGACGATGACGGCGCAATCGCCGGCCGAGGCACCGATTTCATCGCCTGCCACGCGCGGCAGACCGGTCGTTGAGCGACCGATATTAAGAACCTTCCAAGCAACCAAGGAGAAGCGCAATGCAGCCACGTTTCGATTTTGCCAAGGTCTCGCCGGATTCCTACAAGGCAGTCCTCGCCCTCGAACAATACATCCGCAACTGTGGCCTGGAGCCCCGGCATATCCATCTCTTGAAGCTCCGCGCATCGCAGATCAACGGCTGCGCCTACTGCGTCGACATGCATGTCAAGGAGGCGCGGCACGACGGCCTCAGCGAACAGTGGATCAATCTCGTCTGTGCCTGGCGGGAATCGCCACTCTATGACGCCCGCGAGCGGGCGCTCCTGGAGTGGACGGAGGCCGTGACCAACGTGGCGCAGACAGGGGTGCCCAACACCTCCTACGAGGATATCCGCAAGCACTTCTCCGACGAGGAGGTCGTCAAGATCACGACGGCGATCGGCACAATCAACGTCTGGAACCGGCTCTGCGTCAGCTTCCGGTCACAGCATCCGATCGACGAACCCGCGCAAGCCGCCTGACTTGGCGCAGTCAGAAGCCGTCGTCGCTCACATCGCGATGTAGCGATCCTTGCGGTGGTTGATCGCAAGCGTCAGGTTGAGCACGACGGCGCCGACGATCGAGCAGAAGATGATGTAGTAACTAGCGAGGAAGAAGGAGAACACCAGCACCATGCCGTCGAAGACGAGCTGTACCAGCCCGGCCCGCCATCCGAAGCGGTCCTGCAGATAGAGAGCAAGGATTCCGAAGCCGCCGAGGCTTGCCCGGTGACGGAAGAGGGCAAGCAGGCCCGCGCCGATGAGAAGGCCTCCAAAGGGGGCGGCCACCAGCGGGTCGAGGTTCGAGAAGCCGATGTAGCGCGGCACAGTCTCGGAGAGCACCGAGGTCAGCGCCACCGCAGCGAAGGTCTTCAGCGTGAAGGCCGGTCCGAAACGCTTCAGCGCCAGATAGTAGAAGGGCAGGTTGACGGCAAAGAAGACGGCACCGAAGCTGAAACCCGTCGCGTAATGGAGGAGGAAGGCGACGCCCGCCGTGCCGCCCGTCAGCAGCCCCGCTCCGGAGAGCAGCATCACGCCGAGCGTCACCAGCATGCCACCTGCCGCAAGCCCCTGCGTATCTTCGATGATGGAGTGGCGCTCCGCGGATGATGCCATCATCTCCCGCAGCTTCGGCCTCACGTCGCTCATCGCCATGCTCGATGTCCTCTCACCCGTACCAGACCCCGTGTGTCGCTTACGCGGTAATGCGGTTTCGTGCCAAGCTCAAGAGACTTCCGCTCTCCACGATCACCGGAGGACGACGTAGCGGTCGGAGCGGTGGTTGATGGCGACAAACAAATTGAGCACCACCGCACCGACGACCGAGCAGATTACCACCGCGGGGCTGACGACCCCGAAGGCGAAGACCATGACGGTGAGATCGAAGGCGAGTTGTACGAGACCGGCGCGGACGCCGAAACGTTCCTGCAGGTAGACGGCGAGAATGCCGATGCCACCGAGGCTCGCACGGTGGCGATAGAGAGCCAGAACGCCGTAGCCGAGAAGAAGGCCGCCGAGGATTGCGCCCCAGACCGGATCGATGGCGCTGATGCCGATCAGCCGGCCCTCGAACTCGACGATCAGCGAGGTCAGCGCGATCGCAGCGAAGGTCTTCAGCGTGAAATCGATCCCGACGCGACGAAGCGACAGGATGTAGAACGGCAGGTTCAGCAGGAAGAAGATCAGCCCGAAGCTGACGCCGCTTGCGTAGTGGAGCAGGAAGGCGACGCCCGCCATGCCGCCGGTGAGAAGGCCCGCCTTGGCGAGAAGATAGAGCCCGAGCGCCGATACCATGCTTCCGGTGACGATGCCCTGGACGTCCTCGGCGATTGTGTGCCGGGACGGGCTGGTATTCAAAATGCCCCACATGCTGCTCACCTGCGCCACGGTCGCGACCTCCGGAATGTCTGAGAACGTGCATATTGTGCGCCGCATCATTCCAGCTCGCAAGCGCGATATGTCAGCAATACTGACCTACCGGCGAGTTCGCAATTTTCGTTCCTTCAGGCGCTCCGTTCGGCAAGAAACAGGATGCCGTGGACCGGCTTTCCGGAATCCATGCGGATAACCGAGCGCGTGACCTGCCGTGTGTCGAAGGCGGCATCGACCAGCGCCTGCCGGACATAGGCCTCCGAATGGCGGTAGCGCAGGGAAGGCGCGAGTTCGAAGCCCTGCCCGGCGTCGGCCTCTTCGACGGAAAAGGCGAAGAGCGCGCCGGGTGCAGCAAGGGCGGCGGCCAGCACAAAGGCGTTGTCCAAGCTTCCGAGATACATCAGCACGTCGGCAGCCGCGACGAGATCGGCGCGTCCGCCGGGGAGTCCCGCCCCGAAAAGGCCTGACCGTTCGGCGGGAAGCGACAGATCGGCCTCTCCGAGATGATCGTAGATCTGCTTGGCGGATGCTTTCGCGAGCATGTTGGCGGAGAGATCGAACCCTTCGAGGCCGTCCGTCCGATCGCGGATCTCTGCGCCGAAGAGGCCCGTACCACAGCCGAGGTCGACTGCGAGGTGGAAGCGACGCTCGCCGGCATCCTCGCGGATAAGCGCCGCCAGCTGGCCCGGCACGCTATAGCCAAGCTTCTCCACGAGCGAGGTCTCGAAGCGGTCGGCATAGTCGTCGAAGAGGGCCTCGACGTAGCGGCTCGACGGCTGTTCCGGCATCGGCTCGGCGCCGAGCACGGCGAGCTTCAGCCGGGCGGCGAACACATCTTGCGGGTCGAGAATGACGACCCGCCGCAAAGCCGCGGTCGCTGCCTCAATATTGCCCGCCTTTTCGCTGTATTCCGCGAGCCGGAGCCAGCCGGCCGCCCAATCGGGCGCAAGCTCCAGTGCCTGTTCCATGAGTTCGGCAGCCGCCGCAGGATCGCCGCCCTCGCTCAGCATCTTCGCGTAATCTGCGCGGCGATCGGCAGTGAGGTTTCCGGACGAGAACTGGATCTGTTGCATGGCGGATTTCCTGGAAAGGCGCGCGGTCTTGACCGAAAGCGGGAAAAAACACAAGAGCTATTTGCGCGACACCTGCAAGAGCGGGCGGGTGAGGTGCTTGCAGGCCGGCAGACGCCTGCCTATGTGGTGGAAAACAGGAGACCGGACATGTCGGATGGGGTGAACAGATTTCTCGGGGATACGCCGGGCCGTACCGTTGTCAAGCTTCTGGTCGTGTCGCTGATCGTCGGCTTCGTCATGACCGTCTTCGGCATCTACCCGATCGACATCCTGGAAGGTGTCCGGCATTTCATCCTCGAACTCTGGTACCGGGGCTTTGCCGCGCTCGGCCGCGTGGGCGATTACCTGCTTCTCGGCGCGACCATCGTCATTCCCGTCTTCATCGTGCTGAGACTCATGAGCTACCGCCGCTGACATGCCCGTGACCGTGTTCCCATACCTGCCGCGGCGACGCTTCCTCATGCTGGCAGGCATCAGCCTGGCGGGTGGCCTCACCGCCTGCAAGACGACGGACATCGTGCCGTCCGGCGACGATACCGCGCGCGCCGAGACAGAGGGCGCGCTGCCGCTCGTCAACACCCTTCGGAACGGCAAGGGGCTCCCTACCCTCGAATACAGCAAGATCGCCGAGGCTGCCGCACTCTCGCAGGCGCGGCGGATGGCGCGTGCCGGTGAAATGTCGCACCTGATCGGGCGGGATGACGACTTTCTTCTGAGAATGAAGTCGATGGGCGTGCCGCTGCCGGCCTCCGAAAACATCGCCGCCGGTCAGTCGCAGGTGGCGGATGCGGTCGAAGCCTGGATACGATCCGAAAAACACCTGCACAACATGCTCGGCGCCTATCGCGGTCTCGGCGTTGCCGTGGCGCACAATTCCTCTTCCGCGAACCGCCCTTATTGGGCCATGGTGCTCGCAAGCTAGGCGATTCCCGCCCTGGCAATCCGGCTGGAGACGGGCGCGTGGACATCGGGACCAGAGCAAGAGACAGGTTCGACGTCACCCACAGGATGGTGCTTTCGATCGCCGTACCGATGACGCTCGGCTTTCTGACGACCCCGCTGCTCGGCCTCACCGACACCGCAGTGGTCGGGCGGACGGGCGATGCGGCGGCACTTGCCGGTCTTGCGATCGGTGCGGTTCTCTTCGACCTCATTTTCTCGAGCGTCAGCTTCCTGCGAGCCTCGACGACCGCCCTGGTGGCGCAGGCTCTGGGGCGCGGCGACAGGCACGAGCAGCAGGCCGTATTCTGGCGGGCGCTCGTGCTCTCGATCGGACTCGGTCTCATCGTTCTCGCCGCCTCACCGTGGCTGCTGTCCGTCGGCCTGCGGATGATGGGCCCGGAGGGCACGACCGCCGTGGCAACGGCAACCTATTTCTCGATCCGAATCCTCGCAGGACCGCTGACGCTCACCAATTTCACCATCCTCGGCTTCGTCCTGGGACTCGGCCGCGGCACGACCGGACTTCTGCTGCAGACGATCCTCAACGGCACCAACATCGTCCTCTCGATCTATCTCGGCCTCGTTCTCGGCTGGGGTGTGGCCGGTGTTGCCTGGGGCACGCTGATCGGCGAAGGGATGGCCGTCGCGGTCGGGCTCGCACTCATCATTCCGCGGTTTGACCGGAAGGACGGACCGACAGTCGCCGAGATATTCGATCGCGCCAAGCTGTCGGCGCTCCTGGCGATCAACCGCGACCTCATGATCCGCACCTTCACGCTGCTCGCCGCCTTCACGCTGCTGACGCGCATCGGCACAGGCTTCGGCGCGGTCATTCTGGCGGCAAACGCCGTGCTGATGAACTTCTTCATGATCGCAAGCTTCTATCTCGACGGCATGGCGAATGCCGCCGAGCAGATCGTCGGACGAGCGGTCGGCGCCCGCTTCCGCGAAGGCTTCGACCGGGCGATCAGGCTCACCGCGCTCTGGTCGTTGGGACTCGCGCTGGTCTCCTGCGTGTTCTTCCTGGTCTTCGGCAGCGCCATCATCGACTTCATGACGACGGCCGCCGACGTCCGGGCGATCGCCGCCGACTATCTGCCCTGGGCCGCAGTCACCGCACTCACCGGCGCACTGGCGTTCCAGATGGACGGCGTCTACATCGGCGCGACATGGTCCCGCGAGATGCGCAACATGATGCTGCTCGCCTTTGCCGGCTATGGCCTGTCACTGGCGCTTTTCGTGCCGCTCTTCGGTAATCACGGCCTCTGGCTATCGCTCAACCTGTTCCTCGCCATGCGCGGTCTTCTGCTACTTGTCCGCCTGCCGGCGCGGGTGCATCAGAGCTTCACCGAAAGCCATTGATCGAGGCCGCTGTCGCGCAGATCGCGGATCGACGCCACGCCTTCCCGATCGAGCAGCGCCGACAATCCGCGCAGGATCCGCCCCGGCAGTCCCGGACCTTCGTAGACCATGCAGGAATAGAGCTGCACGAGATCGGCCCCGGCGCGAATCTTCTCGAGCGCCGTCTCCGCTGAGGACACACCCCCGACGCCTATGATCGGCAAGGCCGGACCGACGCGCTTGCGCATTCTGGCGAGCACGGCCGTCGAACGCGTAAAGAGCGGCTTGCCCGACAAACCGCCCGCCTCCGCAGCCAGGCGCGGATCGCTCAGGCCGTCACGCGACAAGGTTGTGTTCGAAACGATGAGGCCGTCGAGATCGTGGCTCATTACCTCGGCCGCTATGTCGTCCATCCCCCCCTCGGTGAGATCCGGCGCGATCTTCAGGAAGACGGAGAGTCGTTTGCCGGTTCTCGCCGCCTCGTCGTCGCGGGCGGCAAGCACGGCAGAAAGCAGGGCAGCCAGGCTCTCGCGGGCCTGCAGGTCACGCAGTCCGGGCGTATTCGGAGAGGAGATGTTGACGGTGAAATAGCTCGCCACGGTATAGAAGCGGCGGATGCCGATGACGTAGTCTTCGATGCGGTCGGCGCTGTCCTTGTTGGCTCCGATGTTGACACCGACTATGCCGCCCGCACGACGCGCGCTGAGCCGCGCGAAAGCTGCGTCATGGCCCTCGTTGTTGAAACCGAGACGGTTAATGACCGCTTCGTCCTTTTCCAGACGGAAGATGCGCGGCCGCGGATTGCCGGGCTGCGGCTTCGGCGTGACGGTGCCGACCTCGGTGAAACCGAAGCCGAGGCGAAGGATGGCATCCGGCACCTCGGCGTTCTTGTCGTAGCCGGCGGCGAGGCCGAGCGGATTGGGGAAGACGATCCCCGCTACCGTCTGGGTGAGACGAGGATCGGCCGGTATCCGGCAGCCTGGGACCAAGCCCGTCTTCAAGGCCGCAATGGAAAGGCCGTGCGCCGTCTCGCCGTCGAACAGGAAAAGGCCGCGGCGGGCGAGTGACTTGAAAGGTCCGGTCATGAGCCAAGCTCCGGGAAGATGTGGAGGCCGTCCGGCCCGAGCGGCAAGGGCTTCTGCCAGGCGATCGCGGAAACGGGCAACTCGCCATGGAGGTGCGGGAAGAGATCGCCGCCGCGGGAGGGCTCGAACTTCAACTGGTCACCGAGAGCGGAGAGCGGGACTGCGACCAACAGCAAACCCTCGACACCGGCAAAGTGCAGCCGGGCCGTCTCGCGGACCTGGCCGCCGGTCGAGAAGTGAATATAGCCGTCCTTGAGGTCAATCGCCGCACCCGAGAAAATACCGTCGGCTTCCGCCTTTTGCCACAGGTCGCGCGGTACTATCTTGTATATGAGACTATGCAAGAGGTCATCCTTTTCTGCCCGGTGACGGCGCAGGTAGGGTTTGCCGCAAACCGCGCATTTTGTCCACGGCAACAGGGCGGGAATGGGTGCAGGCCAACGCTTTTTGGAGAGAGACCATGAAATCCCAGCTTATCTTGCCAGTCATCCTGCTCTGTGTGACCGGGCCGCTGGCCGCGAGCGCCGAGGAGCCGGCGGATGGGCGCTTCCGGCTGGAAAAATCCGGAGACGCCTTCGTGCGGCTGGATACGCGGACGGGCGCCATGACGCTGTGTCGCGAACAGGACGGCGCGCTGGTCTGCCGAATGGCGGCCGATGAACGCGCGGCCTACGAGGAGGACCTCGGCCGGCTGGAAAAGCGCGTAGCTGCGCTTGAAGCAGCCGTTGCTGCCGGCCAGCCGCTTGCCGGGCGCCAGCGGGAAGAACTGCCATCCGACGAGGAAGTCGAACGATCGATCGGCATCATGGAGCGCTTCATGCGCAGCTTCTTCGGCCTGGTCGAGGAGTTCAAGAGCAAGGAAGAAAAGACCGGGCCGGCGCCCGATCACACCTAGACACTAGACTATTGTATATATTGTCAGGTGTCGCTAAAAGACAAATGACCGCCCTGCAGGCGTACCGGGCCGGGCGCTCTTGGGAGGGAGCGAGCACATGACAGCACTCACCATCATCATCGCAGACGATCATCCGCTTTTTCGGGGAGCCCTTCGACAGGCCGTCGACGGCATGGAAGGGAAGAAGACGGTCATCGAGGCGGGTGATTTTGAGGCGGCGCGCAAGACCGCGTCGCAGCATCCGGACGCCGATCTTCTGCTGCTCGACCTCGCAATGCCGGGCGTCAGCGGCTTTTCCGGACTGATGGCGCTCAGGGCCGAATTCGCCAATCTGCCGATTGTCATCGTGTCGGCGAGCGACGACCAGACGACCATCCGCCGGTCTCTGGAACTGGGAGCGTCCGGGTTCATCTCCAAATCGTCGGGCATCGACGACATCCGCACCGCCATACAGACCGTCCTCAAGGGCGATATCTGGACGCCGCCGTTCTATGAAGGTGGGCAGGAGGATCCGGAGGTCGCCGATCTCATCGCCCGGCTCCGCACGCTGACGCCGCAACAGAGCCGCGTGCTCGGCATGCTCGCCGAAGGCCTGCTCAACAAGCAGATCGCCTACGAGCTCGGCGTTTCGGAAGCGACGATCAAGGCGCACGTTTCGGCGATCCTGCTGAAGCTCAAGGTCGACAGCCGCACACAGGCCGTGATCCAGCTCGGCAAGATCAACATGGCCATGGTCGCCTGACACCCGAACTCTGTACGTCCAGCAGAGATTCGCCAGGATCGTAGCCGCAATAGAGGATTTTATTCCTCTTTTACTCTTTACTCCGGCGAACAGCTTGAATAAAATCCGTGCCGAGCGGAAGGCCCGTCTCTGCCCGTTGTTTCCCTGGAGCATGAGCGACGATGCTATCGCATGACAGTATCTGGAGCGCGATCGACAAGCTGGCGGAGCGCAATCAGCTGACGCCTTCCGGCCTTGCCAGACGGGCGGGTCTCGACCCTACATCTTTCAACAAATCGAAGCGTGTCGCCGCCGACGGGCGCATGCGCTGGCCCTCGACCGAATCCATCGCCAAGGTGCTCGAGGCGACCGGAGCTAGTATCGACCAGTTCATGAGCTACATGCAGCCGAACGACGGGCGGGTGAGCGTGGTTCAGGGCGCGCTGCCGGCGACGCCCGGCGCCATTCCGCTGATCGGCTTTGCGCAGGCCGGGGCCGGCGGCTTTTTCGACGACGGCGGCTTTCCGGCGGGCCAGGGCTGGGACCTCGTCGAGTTCCCGGCGTCGCCGGACCGCAAGGCGGGCGTGTATGCGCTGGAAATCCAAGGCGACAGCATGCTGCCGCTCTACCGGGATGGCGACGTGCTGATCGTCGAACCGGGCGCTCAGGTGCGCCGGGGGGACCGCGTCGTGGTGAAGACCCGCGAGGGCGAGGTGATGGCCAAGGTGCTCGCGCGCCAGACGGCAAAATCGATCGAACTTCTTTCGCTCAATCCCGAACATCCCAATCGCAGCTTCGACATGGGCGACCTCGAATGGATCGCCCGAATCATCTGGGCAAGCCAGTGAGATAGTTTCGGACATGCGTCGTGCGGCAGTGATTGCAAGCGGTGTCGTGATCCTTGCCTGGGGTTCGGCCCTGGTGATTGCCGGCGCCCATCTGCGACCCGTCCCGCCCGCCGCGAAGGCAGAGACCACCGTCGACCCGCCAAAGAGGACTGCGCCTGTCTTCGAGAGCCGCCGCGTGCGTGCGATCAATCCCGGAGAATTCGTCTCTCCGATCGAAGGGCCCGGCGAGACGCTGGAACGCATCGCGCCCCGACCGCCCCTCGACGCGAAGGATGAGAAAGAGGTGGAGGTCGTCCTTCTGCAACGCCCCTGGTCGGGCGCCGCGGGCCTGCTCGCGGCACGTGGTCGCCGGGTCAGACTGGCCGGCGTCACGCCGACCGAGGTCGGGCGCCGTTGTCCCTCCAGAAGCGGCACCCCCTGGCCTTGCGGTGTGGTGGCCCGCACGCAGCAACGCCTGCTGATCCGCAACCGAACGGTTGCCTGCGACCACAACGCGGTCGACCGACAGGACACACTGGTGACCGTCTGCCGTGTCGGCGGGACGGATATCGGCACCTGGCTCCTGAGCAATGGGTGGGCGGAAGCCGCGAACGGATCGGACCTTGCAGAGCTGACATCCATCGCGCGCCGGGAGCAGCGCGGCATTTTCGGCGACGATCCGCGCGAGAGCCTGAACGGTCAGCCTTGAAACACCGTCATGGCACGCCTACTCTACGGAAAAACAACGAGGTTTCTTCCAAACATGAGCAAGCGCCTGACCACCCAGGAAGCCCTGATTTTCGTCATGGTAATGGCTTCCGCCGTCGACAACGCGATGAATGACAAGGAGCTCGTTCGTATCGGTCAGCTGATCGACGTGCTGCCGATCTTCAAGGGTTTCGAGAAGGAACGGCTGATCGAGGTGTCGCAGCGTTGCGCCGATATCCTCGCCGGGCCGGAAGGACTGGATATCGCGCTGGAAGTCGTCCGTGATGCCATTCCGCCGCGCAGCTACGATACCGCCTATGCACTCGCCGTGGAAATCACCGCGGTCGACCTTTGCATCCGCCCGGAGGAAATCCGGCTGCTGCAGATGTTGCGTGACCGGCTGAAGCTGGACAAACTTACCTGCGCAGCGATCGAGCACAGCGCCATCGCTCGCTATCGTCCCGCCTGAGGGGCCACTGCCGCCGTCAGTAGAGGCTGTTGGGGAAATAGCGCAGATAGATTTCCTGCAACCTTCCGTCGCGGGAAATCGCGGCAAGGGCGCTATCGATGGCCGAGGTCAGCGATACGTCGTCCTGCCGCAGCATGATCGTCAGCCCCTCGCCCAGGAATTTTTCGGAGACGTAGGCGCCGTCCATCATCGTGCAGCAATGGCCGGAAGCTTCGCCGGCCGTCCAGAAAGACAGCTGCAGCGCATCCGCAAAGACCGCGTCCACCTTCTTTTCCTTCAGCGCCTGTAGCATCGCGCCGCGATCGGCAAAGCCGGTCGCGCGGATATCGGGGAAGAAGGCCTTCAGCATGGCCTCATGAGCCGTGCCCGTCACCACGCCGACGGGGCGACCGGCCAGGCCGGCAACCTCTCCACCGGGGATGTCTACGCCGGCATTGCGGACGAAACGCGCAGGCAATTGCATGAAGGGGCGAGAAAACGAGAAGCGACGCCGGAGTTCCGTCGTGACCCCGACACCTGCAATGACCGCCTCCCCCTGTCCTTCCGAGAGAGCCTTCTCCAGATCGGCATACGGCATCGCCTGAATCTGGCATTTGGCTTCGATGTCGAGTTCAGCGCAAATCTCACGGGCGAGCTCTACGTGGAAGCCGGCAAGGCGCCCCGTCTGGTCGGCAAAGTTGAACGGTGGAAAGTCCGTCGTCGTCAGGAAGCGCAGACGCAGCAGCGTCGACAAGTCGGGGCGCGGCAGCCGTTCGTTCGTATCGAAAAGTACCGGAAGCTGCTGCGCCGACGCCGGCGCCGGGGCAACCGTCGGGGATAGCATGATGCAACCTGATACAAGGAATGCGAGCACACCCTCCAAATTCAGGGATGAAACTTTTGCGTGTGCCATTATGATCCATCCGGGATAGGCTGGGGCGTCATCGATTGGTGACGGTTTATCAGAAGCATGGAAGCCGGGGAATACCGAGGGGAGCCGAACGGCGCCGCCTGGCAGGTGGTGACTGCGCGTTCCGACGGCGGCAAAGCCGCTGCCGGCGCAGGCTTTTCCCATGCATTTCAGGCGGAGGCGCTGGCGTTGCGCCAGCTCGGCTTCTCCAAACCCTTCATCAACAACATGGCGCGCCGGGCGCGCGCAAACGGAAGTACCATCGAACAAGAGCTGCTGGCCGACGGTAGCGTCGACGAGCAGACGTACTATGCGGCGATGGCGCGCTTGCTCGGCTTGCCCTTCATGGATGAGATTCCGCCCGACCAGATCATGGATCGAACGGCGTTGGATGTGCTCCTGCAACGTCCGACCATCCTGCGCCTGCACGCTCCGGACAAGGCACCATTGACCGCCATAGCCCCGGAAGCGCGCTATCTTGCCGATCTTGCCGAACGGCTTGTTCGCCATCCGACGCTCAAAGCCGCGCTGGCGGTCGCATCGGCTTCCTCTCTCCGCCGGGCCGTATGGCAGGCAGGTGCGATACGCCGGGTTGCCTCGGTCTCCAACGCCCTGTTCGACGAAAGCCCGCAGCACTCGGCGCGCATCGTCATGACCGGTCGGCAGGGTTTCGTCGCGGGCACGCTCCTGACCGGCAGCGCGGCCGCGCTACTGCTCTCCTCCGGGCCGGTCGCGCTGACGCTCCATGTGTTGCTGTCCTCGCTCTATTTCGCGGCGATGATCTTGCGGCTCGGGGCACTCTTCCGTCCTCGCCGTCGCGAGATGCTGCCGGAGATGCTGATCGCCGACGACCCGCTGCCGGTCTATTCGGTGCTGGTGGCACTTTATCGCGAGGCGCCGGTCGCGGCTCAACTGATCGCTGCCCTGGAGCGGCTCGACTGGCCACGGTCCCGGCTCGACATCAAGCTCGTCTGCGAGGCCGACGACAATGACACCATCGAGGCAATTCGCAAGCTGCGCCCCGGACCGTACATGGAGATCATCGCCGTACCGCCGGGCGGACCGCGCACCAAGCCCAAGGCGCTCCTCTATGCACTCGCCGGAGCGCGCGGCGACTATCTCGCAATTTATGACGCCGAGGATCGTCCGCATCCGGGTCAGTTGAAAGAAGCCCACGCCCGCTTTCGGACGGCGGCTCCCGAGGTCGCCTGCCTGCAGGCGCCGCTCATCATTACCAACATGCGTGAATCGTGCATCAGCGCGGTCTTCGCGCTCGAATACGCGGCACTCTTCCGCGCGCTCCTGCCCCTGCTTGACCGCTACCGGATGCCGCTGCCGCTCGGCGGGACGTCCAACCATTTCCGCGGACTTATGTAGCAAGCGCACCAACAAAACCGGCGATTTCGATGATTCTAAACGCTAATATAGAGGAGCGCCAGAGATGGACGCAAAAGCAATAGCATTCTCCGCAAAGCAGGGTCTTTCTGCCTTCGACACCTTGGAAAATGATGACGCGGTTTGGTGTTCAATCTGCTGCTTACTAGACATTCTGAAAAACGTGGCATCTGATGCCGTTGACGTAGAGTTTGTTTCTAGGGTCGAAGCCGCGATCAGGGACAAAAGTTTCCCGTCGAACGGTAAGTGCCTGCACTTTTGATAGGTCGAAGGCTCTCCACTCCTGTACGTCTCGTGGTTTGGCCGGATTCAGGACTTGAATTCCTCCGACCAGAAGATGTCCGGCGGTAGAGACGAACAGAACATGAGGGCTAAAGATCCGCGCGTTGGGTTCGCCGACAATGTGGATATTGACCTGATGGTGTGCGCGTATTGCTTTGCATAAAGTCTGCTGGTGCATGTTCCCCTCCCCAAAAGGAATTGCACAGATGAACATAATCCAACCGGCGCGTACAGAGACTTACGAGCACACGATATCCGGCCTTCTCGGCAAGCGCGCCGATCTTTTCAACGAAGCCGAACGCATTAGAGACCGCCTAGCCGAAATCAAGAACGACATAGGCGCGATAGACCGAACCCTGTCAGTCTTGGGCTATACGGGCGATCTAGACGCCGCCATGCCTCGCCAGAAGCGGGAAGTAATATTCGGACGCGGCGAACTATCCAAGGCTATCATGGGCGAACTACGCCACGCGGAAGGGCCGCTATCCAGCCGAGACATCGCCCGCGAGATTGTCACCATGCGTGGCGAGGATGCGCGGGACCGGAAATATATCGCGGACCTTACTAAGCGGGTGAGTAAGGCGCTGCGGCAAATGCGCGATGAGGGGCATGTGCGGAGTGCGGTGGACGAAAAGGGGAATTTGAGTTGGGAGAAGCGTAACTAATCTGCTCAACCACAAAACACCAACGATATGAATCGGTTAGCCTGTGGACAATAACGAATTGATTTTATTGAAAAAAGCACTACATTAAAAGTGATCTGAACCCGGGCCTAACTCGGCAAGTAGGATTACCTGGGGAGAGCCAAAAGCTCTCCCCCTTCCGTTATAGGGTCACAATCCCTAACGTGCCGCCCGTTCTGGCCTTAAGGTTCAAAACTGGGGAGAGCCGGTCGAAATAAAACGTTGCGCCGCTCTTACGGATGTAATTATTTGGTCGGAAACGTTGTGCTAAAAAGTATGCGACAACATCAACGGCCTGCAATGCGAGAGTTTCTTTCGAATCTTTTCCATGGGGATCTTCTATAACTCTGATAAGCGGCATATTGCGTGTTCCATTACCAAACTGCGTCTGGTTTGGTATGTAATTTATGACCGCCATCTTACGAACTAACCTCAGCAACGCTGTTCCATTCGTTGCGTCCGTTATGACAATTCCACAGTCAGATGTGTGGCCGCCGGGGAAGTTTCCATACTTCAGGGTATTTTCAAATCTCTGGAAGAGAGTCAGCCATGCCTGCTGGAAAACGTCGTATGTGGCCGGCTTTCCTACCTTCGAAACCACGACGTTGGTTATCGACACAAAATCAATCTTCGCAATCTCGTCAATTGTGTTCCTTAGAATTGCAAGACGTACATGCCGAGGAGCGTCAAAGGCGCGAGAGTTTATAAACTCTGAAGCATGAATTTCTTGTCTCACACGTAACCCGTGGACGGCGCGCATGGTCTTTTTAAATGTAACAAGAATATTTAACAGATCTCTCCATCTCGATTCATGCACGACTAAACCTGAAAGCGCGAAATAGTTGGTTGGGGAATTCCCCATTCCAGGGTCGCCACTCTCGTCTACATACATCAAATACATGCGCTAGCATCTCCGCCCATTTAGCATTCATGCATGAATGCTAGCGCGCTGCCAATAGCCCTTCCAAATGCGGCTAACCGGATGGGCGAGCGAGGCACCGAGAATACCGAATGCATTCGCGCCATTGGAACGGCGGCGGTGGTCTTCCATCCAAGCGGCATGGTTTGCGTACTGGTAAAGGTACTTGTGCGAAACGTGGTGGTGCTGGCCCTGCACCATGCGGCGAAGGCGCGAGAAATAGCTTTCAACGCCGTTGGTGTGCTTGCCGTTGCACTCGCTGTAAAGCTCGCTGTGATTGATACGGCCCGTATCGTAGTGCATTTCCAGCGCGTCCCAATGGGTGGCTTCGTCTGCGAAGATCATGGCCTTTGCGGTAACACGAGCCTTGGCGATTTCGACGCCTTCGGCTTCGGTCTTGCGAACGAAGGTGATCGTGCGGCCCTGCCGCTCGCGGAGCGCGATGACGACGCGGCGGCGGTCTGACTGGTTAGACTTGAAACGGCGGTCCTTGCGGTCTTCCTTGCGGTTCTCCGGGCGGACGTGACCGCCAAAATAGGCGCCGTCAATCTCGACTTCACCGTCAAAGATTTCATCGGCGGTTTCGACGGCAAGAGCTTCGCGGAGCTTGTGTGCCATAACCCATGCGGTCTTGTACTGAACGTCTAGATCGCGGGAAAGCTGGAGGGCAGAAAGGCCCTTGCAAGCGTTTACAAAGATGCAGATCGCAGCGAGTAGGTCACAGAAGCCAAGCTTGCGGCTAGCGAAGATCGTGCCGGACGTAACCGAGAATTGCGCATGGCAAGCGGCGCACTTGAACTTGCGGCGGGTGCTGATTTCGTAGTGGTCGAGGCAGCCGCACCTCG
>DATGWU010000396.1:0-5168 GCA_035299345.1 Rhizobium sp. | reverse complement strand
GTCGCGCATCGCCTGCAGCGCGTGGGTGCGCTCGTTCTGGCTCAACTCACCGGAAAGGGCGACCACGGAGAAGCCGCGGTTGTGGAGCCGTGCCGTCAGATGGTTCACCGCCGCGCGGGTCGAGCAGAAGACGATGGTGTTGCGCGCCTCGTAATAGCGCAGCACGTTGATGATCGCGTTTTCGCGGTCGGCGGGAGTGACGGCGAGCGCGCGGTATTCGATGTCGACATGCTGCTTCTGCTCGGAGGTCGTCGCGATGCGGCGGGCATCACGCTGGTAGCTACGGGCGAGGTCGGCGATCGAGCGCGGCACGGTCGCGGAGAACATCAGCGTGCGGCGGTCGTCCGGCGAGGCTTCGAGGATGAATTCGAGATCCTCGCGGAAGCCGAGATCCAGCATCTCGTCCGCCTCGTCGAGGACGACGGCGCGCAGCGCCGAGAGGTCGAGCGCGCCGCGGGTGAGGTGGTCACGCAGGCGGCCCGGCGTGCCGACGACGATGTGGGCGCCGCGTTCGAGCGCCCGGCGTTCGTTGCGGATGTCCATGCCGCCGACGCAGGAGGCGATCGTCGCACCGGTGAATTCGTAGAGCCATTCGAGTTCGCGCTTCACCTGCATGGCGAGTTCGCGCGTCGGAGCGATGGCGAGCGCCAGCGGCGCCCCGGCACGGCCGAAGCGGCTTTCGCCGGCAAGCAGCGTCGGCGCAAGTGCAAGCCCGAAGGCGACGGTCTTGCCGGAGCCGGTCTGGGCGGAGACGAGCGCGTCGCGTCCCTCGAGCTCGGGGTCGAGCATCGCCTGCTGCACGGGGGTGAGCGTCTCGTAGCCGCGCTTGCGCAAGGCCTCGGCGATCGCCGGAACGATGCCGTCAAAATCAGTCATGGAAATCGTCTTTCGAAATCAGGAGTGTCTGCGGTCCGATGCCGCGCCCGCCGCTTGCGGGCATGTTTGGGCCGTTCCTACTCGTGTTGCCCGCGAAAGTCGAGGGGGAAGGGCGGAAAAGGCCGGATAACGTGAAGGCAGGTAGCGTGAGGCGCGAACCGCCTCACGCGCTCTTCTCCGCCTGTTCGGCACGAAGACGCGCCATGGTATGTGCATCGACATAGCCACCGGCACGGTAGGCATAGTCTCGCAATGTTCCCTCCACGCGAAAGCCGAAGTGCTCGTAGAGCCGAATGGCGGCCTGATTGTCGATGAAGACCGTCAGTTCCAGACGTGCGATGTTCAGCCAGCCGTCGGCAATGGCGACGATCTCACCGAGGAGCGCGCGTCCGATGCCTCGTCTCTGATAGTCGTCGTGCACACCCATGCCGATGCTGGCCGCGTGGGCGCGACGACCCGTAAAACGGTTGAGGCCGATATCGCCGACGATGGTGTTGTCCATGAGCGCCACCAGCGAAACGCTGCCCGGCGCCTCTGTCTCTATGAACTTTCGGACATCCTCGGCTTTGGGATAGGGCAGGCGCAGAGTACCGGCGCGGAAGCCGGGCAAGTGCTGCACGGCGGCTATCCCTTCCGCATCCGCAGAGGTGCGGGCGCGAATGACCAGGCCAGAAGGCCAAGCCGCGGCCGGGTTGATCGGATTCATAGGCGGTACTTCAGCCATTGTACTCTCCGTAGGTTTGCCGGGAGAGCGGGCTTCTCGAACCCTACTCGCCTCGGTAGGGTTCGCTGAATGATGATCGTGCTGTTATCGACGCGACCGCATTCCAGCGTCCCTTGGAAGGACGATGGTGGTAACGGTCATATGCAGGGTCGAAACAATTGCGATCATGCTGAAATGGTGTTGGTCGCGGTTCCACTTGTCAAGGATGGGCATGGCCTCGACATAATGTGCCGTAACCATTGTCGCGAAATGGCAACATCGCGCCCGTTGTCATCCCAGCCGTGACCGCAGCGCACAAGGTGGTGCGTGACCTCGGCGCCCGCCTCGTGAAACTGTCGGGCCAGCGTCTCGCCGTCCTGTGGGGCACGACGGCTGTCGGCGGCACCCGTCAGGATCAGGACCGGATAGCCGGCCATTGATGGAAACGGGACGTCCGGCTCGAGGGACAGGGCGCGTCAAGATGGCCCCCCGCGTCAGCTGCCCTGCGTCGCGCGCCAGCGCTGCACAGGCGATCGCGCCGTTGGAATAGCCTGCCAGAACAGGCTTGCGCTGCCCCAACATGCCGGTCAATTGTTCGATGAGGAATGCGAGTTCGCCAACTGATCGGGCGAGATCTGCCTGGTCGAGGCCACGGTCCGGCTTTCGGCGGAAGAAGGCGTATTTGCCTTCCCAAACGATATTGCCGCGCAGGCGGATCAGTGGCGTATCGGGGGCGATGTCCTGCGCGATACCGCTCCAGGCGTTTTCGTCCTGGCCGCTGCCATGCAGCAGCAGGAGCGGGACGCCGCTTGCGTCCGGATTGTCGATCTCACAGTAGAACCCGGCGATCTCCGGCAATTTCGCGTCCGTTTTGTTGCCTGAATCTTTCTTGCGGTCTATGCCGGGTTTATGTCGTCCACATTGCAGCCTTCGGGCAAAACCATTGCCATCGACTTTGAGACCGCGAGCGAAGCACGCGCCAGTGCCTGTTCGGTCGGGCTTGCCTTCATCGAGGATGGTGCGGTTGTGCGCGTCGAGGAAAGGCTGATCCGTCCGCCGGGCATGCGCTTTTCGTCGTTCAACATCGCGATCCACGGTATCCGTCCGGAAGACGTGGCCGATCAGCCGGAATTCCCCGATGTCATGGCGGAGTTCTTCGAAGACTTCCACGGCGCGGCGATGATCGCGCACAACGCGTCTTTCGACTTTTCCGTCTTGCGGGCGAGCCTCGATTTCTACGGGCTCGCCTATCCGGAACTCTCCTACTACTGCAGCGTCAAGCTCGCCCAGCGCCACTGGCCGGACCTGCCGTCTCACCGGTTGAACAGCCTCGCCGATCATCTCGGCCTTTCCTTCGAGCATCACAATGCGGCCGAGGACGCGCGCGTCTGCGCGCTCGCCACGCTTGCCATGGCTGGGGAGGCCGGTGTCAGCGGGATCGGAGCGTTGGCCGAGCGCACCGGCGTCAATCCCGGGCGCCTGCACCGGGGCGGCTACGAGGCGTGCTCCTTTGCCAAACGAGCGCGCAGGACGCCCGTTCTCCAAGGGTAGAGACTGCGTCGCTTCGGCGGACGAGGGGCGCTTGTCGCGGGCGGGGCCCGATGCCACATAAGGTCCGAACACAACACAGGAGCGAAGCCATGCCCTTCCGCAAGCCGATTTTCGCCGCAGCTCTCGTTCTCGCGGGCAGCATTCCCGCCGCCGCCGAGGTGGTCGGCAAGGTGGGGGTGGACTGGGTCGGCAACGACATCGTCATCGAGGCCGTCACCGATCCGCAGGTGAAGGGCGTTACCTGCCATGTGACGTACTTCGACCGGTCGATCATCGACCGGCTCTCCAAGGGCAACTGGTTCGAGGACCCGTCGAACAACTCGATCGCCTGCCGTCAGACCGGCCCGATCGAGGTTGGCGACATCGATCTGTCCGAGGAGGGCGAGGAGGTGTTCCGCGAAGGGATGTCGCTCATCTGGAAGAAGCTCGTCGTCAACCGCATCTACGACAAGGCGAACGACACGCTCATCTATCTCGTCCATTCGCGCCAGGTGGTGGAAGGGTCCGCGAAAATGGCGATCTCGACCGTTCCCCTGTTCGACCAGCCGGTGACCTGGACGAACGGCAAACCGCGGTAACACGGGATGCCGGGTATGGCCCGGCGTTCCAAAATGACCCAAAAAAGGTCGGGTAGCTGTGTCGAAAACGCGACGGGGCGCGATTTTTCACCTTCAGATGTGAGGGGATTTGAGGCAGGATACAACCGATGTGTTGTGAAATCGGCGATCTACCCCATCACTGCATTTCACACGCATGTCTTGCCAATATTGCTCGACCAAGGGCTGACGTCCGCGGTCGTTGAAAGACAAAGGCCCTGGAAACGATTCGTTTCCAGGGCCTTTTCCGTTCCGGGAAATGTTCATGCGGATGCGACAATGCCGCCGGAGGCCGCCTCGCGGCGGCCACGCGCGTCGGTCTGGTAGACTGGGTCAGGCGGCTTGGGCGAGCTCGTCGGCGATGACGGTGTCGAGGTTCAGGAAGCAGACCATCGACTTTTCGAGTGCGACGATGCCGCGGCAGAAGGCGCGCTGGGCTTCCGGAATGATTTCGGGGGCCGGTTGCAGGTCTTCGGCGCGGATCGTCATCATGTCGGAAACCTGCTCGACGAGGAGCCCGACGAGCTTGCCGGCGATGTCGGTGACGATGATGGCAGCACGCTCGGAGGGTTCCGTCATCTTCATGCCGAGGCGGCAGGCCATGTCGATGACCGGGATGACGGCGCCGCGCAGGTTGATGAGGCCGAGGACATATGGCGGTGTGTGCGGCATCGGCGTCACCGGCGCCCAGCCGCGGATTTCGCGGATCGCCATGATGTCGATGCAGAATTCCTGGTCGCCGAGGTGGAAGGATACGATTTCCAGATAGGCGCCTGACTGCTTGATTGCGTTCGTCATGTCTGAACTCTTCCCGGTTTACCGGCGGCGCGGATCGGGTCCGGTCGGCGCGGCGGCATTGCGTCGTCCGCTGCGTCACGACGGAGCCGTGCTCCGCTTTCGCGTCGGTGGTGCATGATCACTGCGGAGAACCGAGGAGATGGATCGGCCATCCCGGCGGACGTGATGTCCAAACGATCCTTACGGAATCATCTTCGCCCGGCGAGACTGGCAGAGATTTCTTAAACATCCGCTAATCTTGGGGCTGCGCGTCTCGTCAGTCGAGCGCCACGACGCGCCGGTAGAGATGCCAGGTCGCGTGTCCGAGAACCGGCAGCACGACGAGAAGACCGGCAAACAGCGGCACCATGGCCAGGATGGCCGCCGCGGCGACGATGACGCCGAAGCCCAGCATCGCCACCGGATTTTCGGCGACGGCCCGCACGCTGGTGATCATGGCCGTCACGAAGTCAATGTCGCGGTCGAGCAGCAGCGGCATCGAGACGACCGTGACGCTGAAGAGCGCGGTCGCGATAACGGCACCGACGATCGTGCCGACCGCCAGAAAGAGCAGGCCTTCCGGCGTCGCGGTCACCACTGCGAGGAACACCGGTAATGAGGCGGAAATCTTGAAGCCGAGGAAAAGCGCAAGCAGCAGGCGCACC
>DATGWU010000395.1:0-11484 GCA_035299345.1 Rhizobium sp. | reverse complement strand
CCGGCTCGCCACTGGCGCTATGGCTGACCGAGGACGGACAGCCGGCTTCGATGGCTGCCTGGGAAGCCGTGTTCATGCGGGCCAGCGAACGATGCCGTCGCTTTGGTTTCGAGGACATGCATGTCACTCCGCACATGCTCCGCCACAGCTTTGCCGTCCACATGCTGACATTGCTTCTGCGCGAGCAGGTCCGTTGGGTTGTCAGCGAACGATCAGCGCATCTCGGCTCGGCCTATCGCCGGATGATCGGCGACCCGTTGCTGAAGCTTCAAAGGCTGATGGGGCATAGTCGGATCGAAAGCACCTACATCTATCTCGACCATCTTGCCGACAGTCAGGAGATCGTCGATGCGGCCGTGAGCAACTTCGGGCTGGACGCGATATCCGGGGAGCTCGTGCCATGAGTCGGGGAAGACGGGCCAAATTTCCGCCGCAGTCGGACACATCGGATGCGGATACGGTCGCGGCCATCATCACCGCCGATCCGCGCCGCTTCGCCGTGCGTGTCGACACGGGCAGCGAGCTCCTCGTGGACCTGAGCGCCTGGACTCACCCATCCTTCGTCGCCGAGATCGCGCCGCTGCTCCGTGAGCGCATCCGCCAGATGGGACCAACCCCGATCAGGCGCTCACTGCAGCGTAACATCCTGGAGCTGCGGCGGTTTTGGTCCTTCCTCGATGCTGAAGGGCACACGTTACATACTTTGGGCGATATCAGCGTCAAGCTGATCGACGACTACGAAGGTTGGCTTGAGCAAAATGCAGGGACCCGATTGTCGCAACGGCACCTGTTGGCGGCCCTGATCAGTGTCTTGCGGATCGCGCTCACGGATCGTCCCGGCGTGCTCACCCCAGATGTCGTATTGCGGCTGCGTTATGTGGGACATGGTCACAGCGGCAGCAGCCGCCCTCGTGACGCTTATGGTAGCGGGATCGCCGAAGCATTGCGGACCGCCGCGCGTGCACAAGTCGCCAACGCCCGCCAACGCATCGCGATCGGCGACGACCTTCCAGCGCCTCCGCCCGGAGTTGATACATGTACGCAGCTGCGCGCCCATTATGATGCCGTCAGGGCCGAGATCGTAAGATCCGGCAGGATCGAGACAAGACATCCAGCCTTTAAACGTTTCATGCAACTCGCCTATTCTCGACAGGTCGATCCGCGGGTCGAGGTGCTGCACAGGGGATTCCATCTGACGGCAATCGACTTCGCGGCGTTCCTGGTGCTGCTCTCGCTCGAGACCGGCATGGAGATGGAGTGCCTGAACCGTCTCAAGGCAGACTGCCTGCGCAATCCCACCAAAGGTTACGTCGAGATCGAGTATTACAAGCGGCGGGCACGCGGCTCAGAATGGAAGCGCCTGCGGGTGCGGGACGGATCGACCGCCACCCCAGGCGGACTGATCAGACTCGCGATCGCATTGACCGAACGAGCACGCCGGCACACTGGATCGGACCGCTTGTGGACCCTCTGGACTGTCAACGGCTTACGGCCCCTGAGTGAGGATGGCGGACTGGGCGTCGAGACGTTTGTCCAGCAGTACAAGCTGGCGAATGACGACGGCAAGCCGTTGCGCTTACAGCTCTCCCGGCTTCGAAAGACGTTTAAAGCAGAATGGTATCGTCGCACGAACGGGCAACTCGAGCAGTTCGCCGTCGGCCACTCGATCGGCGTTGCAGCCAGGCACTATGCCGACATACCGGCCCTGCGTCATGTCCACGAGCAGACATTGGCGGACGCGTTTCACGACGCCCTCGACGCCGCACTTAGGCCACGCCTCGTCACCAGCGAGCGGGAGCCCCCTGTCGTTGAGCCGCAGGACCAGCCTCCGGCAAAGGGCGAGCAGGATGTCTGGCTCGCGCGCTGCGGCGGCTTTTACGAGAGCCCGTTCATCGAAGCCGGCAAACCCTGCCCGACCCCCTTCTGGGGATGCCTGGAATGCGAGAACGCCGTCATCACCGAGCGCAAGCTCCCGGCACTCCTCGCCTTCCAGTCGTTCATCGCCGATCAGCGCGCCGCGCTCAGTGCCGAAGAGTGGTCGCTCAAGTTTGCTCGCGCCTGGCATCGCATTACCCACCAGATCCTGCCGGCCTTCGCGCCACAGCTGGTGGAATCGGCCCGAACGGCGGTTGAAGCTGGAGATCCAACGCTCCTCTATCTGCCGGTGGAGGCGACAGCACGATGACGGCGACACGCCTTGACCAGATCACGCGCGCGTCCAACATCCGCAGCGACACCGACATTGTCCTTGCGTCGATGAAGCTCAAGGAGGGGACGGATCGGGAAGCACTCTCCCGTTTCGGCGACGACGTCTGGAAGCTCGACCCAGCAATCTTTCAGGAGATGGCACGTCACGCTTTCCGCACGATTGACTTCACCACCATCGTCTGTCCGGTGGAGAAGCTCACGGCCAAGGAATACATCTACGCTTGGCTCAACGAGCGCCTGCCGGATCGCTCGCAACGGCTGCGGCCGCTGAGAGCGCGGTCGGCGCTAGGCACACTGCTCCAGTTCATGACCTTCGTACGGGAACGGGAGGGACGGTTCGATCCTGCTCTCATCGATCAGGATCTGCTCGACGCCTACCTCACGTTTCAGAAGAGCCGTTCCGTTGCGCCAAGCCGGGTTGCCGAGTGCCTGAGAGCACCTTTGCAGCTTCACCGGCTTGCCCGCTTCCTGACGTATGGTGGTTTAAGTTTCGTACCCTGGAACGGCGCACCGCCCTACAGAGTGGCAGGCTGTGGTGGCCGACCCCATGAGAACCGGACGCCGCGCATCCCGGAGCCGGTAATCGCCGAACTGCTGCGATGGTCGCTTCGCTATGTCGACTTGTTTTCCATCGACATCTTTGCAGCACGTGAGGAACTTGATCGGCTGGAAGCGGCCTACTTGCTCCGCCCACGCGGAGCTGGACCAGGCAGTGTCGTCGCACGCATGGCTTCCTACGCCGACGCACGCCGTCGGGCGGGCCGCGGCGTTCCTGTCTGGAACGACCCCGGCAGCCTCGGCGGCTTGTGCGGTGCTCTCGCGCACGGGAAGCGGCTCAAGGGGGAAGTGCTGAACATCCGGCTGATTTCGTTGCAAAGCGGCGTGCATCCCACCAACATCATCCAGAATAAAACTGCCTATGCCCTTTTGCTCGAAGCCGTGCAGGAACTCGGCGTGGAGCACGGCGGCATGGACACGCCGATCACCATCGATCCCGAGAGCGGCCGCCCGTGGCGGTCTCGCTTCGACGACTTCGCGCTGGCACATGAGGAACGCCAGCTCCAGACCGCCGCCTATATTCTGTGTGCCTATCTGACCGGCATGCGCGACGGTGAAGTCCAGGCGATGCAATCGGGTTGCCTCCAGCGCAAGCGCAGCGCCGATGGTATCATCGAGCGGCTGGCTATCCGCAGCGTGATCTACAAGGGACGCGAGGAACACGGCAGCGTCGAGGAATGGGTGACGATCGAGCCAGTTGCACGGGCCATCGAGGTGGCCGAACGCCTGGCGGCGAGGCATCGGCCACAACGCAGGCATGACGGCATCTGGGTCGCTCTTCATCGCGCCGCTGCGCGCGACCGCGGCGTACCGCACGTGGTGCGGCGAATCAACCGGTACCGCAAGCATCTGGACCAGAGCTTCGGAACCGCGGATGAACCGGCAATCCCGCTCGTGGAAGGGCGAAGCTGGATCTTCAACACGCGGCAATTCCGCCGCACTGTGGCCTGGTATATCGCCAACCGGCCATTCGGTGTGGTCGCCGGCAAGATCCAGTACAAACATACCTCCGTGGCGATGTTCGACGGCTATGCCGGTTCGTCGACCTCCGGCTTCCGCCAGGAGGTGGAGCAGGAACATCATTTGGGTCAGTTCGACGACATCGTGGAACATTATGAAGCAACACGACGCGGGGAGCGATTGGCCGGTCCAGGCGCATCCCGCATCACACATGAGATCAACCGTGCGGCGAAGGAGGTCGACGCCTTGCCGGGCGTGATTGCGGATCGCAAGCGCGTGAAGGCAATGCTCGCTCATCTCGCACGCACGCTGCATGTCGGCTATCTGAACGACTGCTTCTTCGAGCCGGCGACAGCGCTTTGTCTCGACCGATCGGCAGCTTTGCCAAGCCAGCCCATCCTGTCGAACTGCGCGCCCGATCGCTGCCCGAACTCCTGTATTGCACGCCGCCACTTGCCGGCATGGCAGGCCGCGATCGCGCACGCCGAAGCCATGCTCGATGAGAAGCGACTGTCGAGCGTGCAGCGCAGCGCCATCCGGCAGGACCGTGACCGAATGCGCAAGCTGATCGCCCCACTCCTGGAGGAACGGCCGTGAAGCCCGTCAGCATATCCACCGACCAGGCGCTTCGTGCCGCCCTGACCCGGCTTGTCTCCGGCAATCCAATCCGGACCGATGGACGTCTGACGGTTGCCAATCTGGCACGGGAGGCCAATGTCAGCCGGGCAACGGCAAACCGCGCTACGCCAATCGTCGCGCAGCTGCGCGCGGTTGTGGCTGCGACTGCCACTCTGCCCCTCAAAGATCCCCGCCCCCAGCAAATCGACGCAGCGCGCGATCAGCGCGACGCGGCGAATGTGATCGCCCAGCACCTTCAAGTCCGCGCCCTGTTACAACGCGCCAGCGCGAACCGGGGTGGTAAGCTGGTGTCCACGGTAAGCAAGTTAAATGATGCCTAACCGCCGTTCATTTCGTGTGTGATCGGCGGCATGCTGTTGTCCCCATTAAATTACAGTCTATTCTGGACAACACTCGCTCCATGCCTATCAAGGCCTTCCGATTTTCAGATTCCGGAAGGTTCAATTGGGACAGCGTGCCGTCATCTATTGTCGGGTTTCGACCGCCGACCAGTCATGTGAGAGGCAGGAGCGCGATCTGACATCGTTTGCTGTCCGCGCCCGTTACGACGTGGCGGGAATTTTCAAAGAGACGGGTTCCGGCGCGAAGCTTGATCGTGCTGAACGCAAAAAGATCATGGCGCTCGCCCAAGCCAGGCAAATCGACGCCATCCTGGTCACAGAACTGTCCCGATGGGGCCGTTCGACCATCGATCTTCTCAACACGCTGCGGGCGCTGGCGAGTTGGAACGTATCGGTCATCGCCACGAACGGAATAACCTTCGATTTATCCTCACCCTACGGCCGGATGCTGGCAACCCTGCTGGCCGGCATCGCCGAATTCGAACGCGACCTGATCAGCGAGCGCGTCAAGTCCGGCCTCGCCGCAGCGAAGGCGCGGGGCAAAAAGCTTGGCCGACAGACCGGGCAACGGCCCAAATCCGATCGGCTTGCGCCAAGAGTTCTCGCGTTCGTCGCCGAAGGTCGCAGTTACCGCTGGATCGCCCGCGATCTTGGCATCAGCAAGAATACCGTCGCCGATATCGTTAAACGCTCCAAGCCTGTCGAGAACGGACAGCAGCTTCCGAACCAAGTCTGGCCCGATACCAGCGGAAAGGACCGATGAACCAGCAGTGAGACAGGATAACCGTTCAGATAATGAATGTATTCCGGCCCTGTGATGGCGCGGAGTTCGACACGTTCGTCATCGGTCTCCAGCGTCTTCATCAATTCTGACCGGTGGGAGAGCAATCCGTGCTGGAGGTTGATGCCGGCAAGGGGCGCGGGAAGCTGGCGCATATAGGTCGCGGGTGCGCCAACGAGACTGCAAAGCTGCCCATAGCTCCAGTGGGTCGGGAGAAGGGGCCACCTCTGGCCGGGGACGATCAACTCGATCCTGTCGGCATCAGCGCGATTGGCCTCGACCCGGATCGCGGCACTTTCGACGGTACGCGTCTGGGCACGGGCAGATCGCATTTTCACGGCTTCGTAGAGAGCGCCGAGCGACAGATAGCGCTCGTCGGCGGGGCGAGAAAACCATTCCGACGACACGCGTCCGACGCGTTCGCCACGCGAGATGTCGACCTTGAAACCTGTGGTCGAGGCAGGGACTGAACTGGAGATGGTGGTATTCATGTGCTGTCTCCTGAAACAAGATCGCCCGGCGCGAGGGGCCGGGCTGCTGGGGTGGTTGCTGCCGAAGAAATGGCAGCCTGCGGGGTGGAGCGAAGGCGCGGCTCGCGCGCAGGACCTTCTTGGGGGATTGGGTCAACCTGTGGCCGAGACCAATGCGCCCTCATCCTCGACGGGGCCGGAAGCAGGATCTCCGCCGTCCGGTTCCTGCACTGGAGATACCGGCGCTCCTGTTTTTGCATCCTCATTCGTAGCGCTGCTCCCGTCGCCACCGGCATTCGCATCGGCAGTGCAGGCCATGAGTTCCTGCTGCGGGACATCGGGAAGAGGTGCGCGCAGCGGCTCCGGAAGCCATCGCCTACCCCGCAGCAACCGCTCGGCACCGCGTGCCATGTCGGGTTTCTTGAGATGGCCGATAAGCTGGACCGCCTTTTCACCACGTGCCTCGCGAACGGCCTTCAGGATATGCGCCTTGGTGATCCTGCCGAGGTAGTTGTCGACGGTAGGTTCCCAGCCTGCCTCGGCCATATCGAAGCCGAGGGACCGGGCAAGCAGTTCTGCATGGGCAATTGCGGCAGGCCGCCGGCACCATGTCTGGATGACGGCGTTGAGCGACAACGAAATGCAGTGTGCGAACAGGGCCTGTCGACTGACCTCGTCGAGCGAGATCAGGTAGTCCCAGAGCGCGCTGGCATTCCGTGGGAGATCGTGTCCCCACGCCTCGTGGCGCTGGTCGATCTCCTTTGCCCAGGCGGTGTCGCAAAGACCGGGCGTCTGACCGAGATTTGCGCTCTGGAACGTCAGTTCGAGGCAGGTGACGGACCCTTGGGAGAAGAAGGCCCTGAGCACGAGGGCATGGAGGGCAGCGACGAAGGCAATCGCCGGATCGTTGGCGAGCGCATTTCTGAGTGCCAGGGTCCGAGTGGTCGTCAAGTCTTCGACAACACGGTCGGAGAGTCCACGCGCAGTACCATCTTCCTCGTCGGCTCGATCCACCTCGTCCGTCTCTGCGCCGGAGCGGGCACCTTCCGTCGTGGGCGGCGCACCATCTCCGTCGCCGTCGTCCTCCTCGTTACGGTCGCTGGCATCGTCGCCTTCAGCATCACCAACCGACTCATCTTCGGGGCGGACGAAACCGCGCTCGATTGTCGGCTTGCCGTCGGCCCCAAGCGAGATGAACGCGCCGCCGCGAGCGACCTCCTGCCGATCGAAGACAAAGGGGCGATTGTTCAGGCGATCAAGTTCATCGCCGAGTTCCTCCAGTCGCTGTTCGATATCGGGGTCACACTCGGTCGCCCCTGCATAAGTGGCATCGAGCGTCTTGTACTGCGTCTCAACTTCTTGATGGCGCGCGAGCTCGTCATCGGTGAACTCGGCCCGCTCTGGGTAGAAACGGCGAAGACCGGCGGCGTGTCCGTAGGGGAAATCGAATGCAGCCTCGACCCATTTCCAGCCTTCGTCGGCCTTCAGAGCGTCGGCGTCTACCCTAAGCTTTTCGATTGCGAGTTGCTCGAGCAAGGATGGATCCTCCAGCCATCCGCCGTTATCCTCATCGAAGAGATCGTGCATGACGATCCCGCCCGCCGCTTCGTAAGGCCTGATGCCAACATAGACTGCGCGGCGATCCGTTGCGCGCACCGTCGTTTCGGTCAGGAGCCGACGAATGTAGTAGGGTTCGCGCGACGGCTGGCGCGAGATCAACTCCCAGACCTGCTCCTGGCGTGTGTGGTCATCGGCGATCGAAAACGCCATGACCTGTTGGAGCGTCATCTCGTCGGCAGCATATCGCTCGAGAAGGCGCGGAGAGACGGATGCAAGCCGCAGCCTTTGCCGCACCGTGGCGACAGATATGAAGAAGCGCGCGGCGATTTCCTCTTCTCCGAGCCCCTCCTCCCAGAGCGTCATGATCGCCCGAAACTGATCCAGCGGATGCAGATCGAGGCGCTGGACGTTCTCCGCAAGCGAGTCCTCCACCTCGTCGGTCGTGGATTTGCTCAGGATGCAGGGAACGGCGACGGTTCTGGCAAGCCGTCCCTGGTTGACCAGGAGTTCGAGCGCCCGGAAACGACGCCCGCCGGCCGGAACACGATAGAACCCGGTTTCTCGTCCTTGCGCGTCATGTTCGACGCGAACGTTCAAACTGGTCAGAAGCCCGCGCCGGGCGATATCCTCGGCGAGATCCGCAATGGATATGCCCGCCGTCGTCTTGCGAACATTCCGCTGACTGAGGACAAGTTTGTTGAATGGAATTTCGCGCCCGGCATTGAGCGTGATCTTTTCAGAAGCCTTTGCCATCTGAGTTTCTCCATGGCGGATTGCCCGGAGCCTCTCTCCGGACACCTCACTCCGCCAGGAAAACCCCTTCCCCACTCTCCCTCTCGCAACTAGCCTTGCCTTTTCCGGCAGGCCCCTCGCTTGCGTCGACCGGAAAACCCAGACGAGCATTGATGGTGTGGAGACCAAGCTCTCCGCTTTCGGGCATCCTGCGCGCGCGAACAGGACGACACCAACTGCACGTTCTCGCGACCAACCGTGAGAAGGCGTCAGCCCCACCTTGCGGGCAGGCTTGTCTCTCCAGGGCCCGAAGGAAAGACATGACATGACGAAACGCAAGAATAAGGCGGAGCGGGTCGCGGGGATTTTGCGACGCGACAAAGAAACATGACGCCGAAGGTCCGCGAAATGTCGAGCCGGCAGAATATGGTTTGAAACATCAATAGATTGGTAGTAAACATGAATCACCAAGGCTGAAACATGAGAAGCGATGGCGGAACCGTGATTACCTCCGCTCAATTGCGAGCCGCCAGGGCTCTTCTCGGAATTGACCAGCGTCAACTGGCCGGCCTCGTCGGTGTGTCCGTCCCGACCATCCAACGTATGGAAGCAAGCTCCCACGTCATCCGCGGCAATGTCGACTCGCTGATGCGGCTTCTGCGCGCCCTCGACGGCGCCGGCATCGAGCTCATCGACGACGGCGCGGCAAGCGAGACCGGCGGACGCGGCGTTCGGCTGAAGGCTTCGCCGCGTAGCGCAGCCGAAGAAGCCGGAAGCGCCCCAACGGCGGGAGACCAGTCATGACCCCCGTCCAGGTCGCCCTCGTTTCGGTCGGCGCCTATCTGGGCACAGCGGTGCTCGGCGCGGCCACGGGACGGAGAGCCTGGGCAACATCCCTCGTCTACGCGCTCGCCTTTTGCGTTTCCGCAGTGGTCATCGCGACCGCAGTCTCGCATCTGCTCGATGCGACGGCAGGGAGGCCGGCCTCGGAGATGGCGCTGCCGCTCGGGCTTCCCTGGCTCGGATCGCATCTCCGGCTCGACGCGCTGTCGGCATTCTTTCTTTCGGTGGTGGGGCTCGGCGGCGCGCTCGCGAGCCTCTATGGCCTCGGCTACGGGCACCATGAACAGGCGCCGCAGCGCGTGCTGCCCTTCTTTCCCGCCTTTCTCGCCGGGATGAACCTCGTGGTCCTGGCGGCCGACGCCTTCACCTTCCTCATCTCGTGGGAGTTCATGTCGCTCGCCTCCTGGGCGCTGGTGATGGCGCATCATCACGAGGCCGCCAACCGAAAAGCGGCCTATATCTATATCGTCATGGCAAGCTTCGGCACGCTCGCGCTGCTGCTCGCCTTCGGGCTGCTGGCGGGAGCGGACGGCAATTATGCCTTCGCCGCGATCCGCGATGCGGAGCATACGCCGGTCGTCGCCGGGAGCGTCCTCGTGCTTCTCCTGCTCGGCGCCGGCTCAAAGGCGGGCCTCGTGCCGCTGCATGTGTGGCTCCCGCTTGCCCATCCGGCCGCGCCGAGCCATGTTTCAGCGCTGATGAGCGGGGTCATGACCAAGGTCGCAATCTACGGCTTCATCCGCATCGTCTTCGACCTTCTCGGACAGCCCACGCCGTGGCAGGGCATTCTGGTGCTGGTGATCGGCGGCGCGACGGCGAGCCTCGGCATCCTCCACGCCCTGATGGAACGGGACCTGAAGCGCCTGCTCGCCTACAGCACGATCGAGAACATCGGCATCATCTTTGTGAGCCTCGGACTAACGCTCGCCTTCGCCGCAAACGGCATGAGCGGCCCGGCGGCGCTCGCCTTCACGGCGGCGCTCTTCCATGTCCTCAACCATTCCTTCTTCAAGAGCCTGCTCTTCTTCGGTGCCGGCGCGGTCCTGAGCGCGACCGGCGAACGGGACATGGAAAAGCTCGGCGGCCTCATCCACCGCATGCCGGTCACCAGCTTTGCCTTCCTCGTCGGCAGTGTGGCGATCTCCGCGCTGCCGCCTTTCAACGGCTTCGCTTCGGAATGGCTGACTTTCCAGGCGATCCTGCAAAGCCCCGACCTGCCGCAATGGGGCCTGAAGATCATCGTGCCGGCGATTGGCGGGCTGCTGGCGCTCTCGGCAGCGCTCGCCGCGACCTGCTTCGTCAAGGCATTCGGCGTGACCTTCCTCGGGCGCCCGCGCACGGCGATCTGCTCTACAGCGACAGAGGTTGATCGCTTCTCGCTTTCCGCGATGCTCGTGCTTGCAGCACTCTGCCTTCTCGCCGGTATCCTGCCGGGCCTCGTCATGGATGGGCTTTCGCCGGTGGCGCTCGCGCTTCTTGGCGAACGCCTGCCTGCCCAGGCCGGCATTGCCTGGCTGTCGATCGTGCCGATCACCGAAACCCACAGCTCCTATAACGGCCTGCTGGTCTTCCTCTTCATAGCCTTCTCCGCATCGGTGTCCGCTTTCCTCGTCCACCGCCTCGGCTCGCGGGCACTCCGGCGGGCACCGGCATGGGATTGCGGCTTTCCCGAGCCGAGCCCGATGACGCAGTATTCTGCAGCCGGTTTCGCACAGCCGATCCGCCGCGTGTTCGGCACGTTAGTCTTCCGTGCCCGTGAGCGGGTCGACATGCCGGCGCCCGGCGATTTGCGGCCGGCGCGGTTGACCGTCACGACCCGCGACCTCATCTGGGACTGGCTCTATGCGCCGTTGACCGGCGTCGTCGGCTACCTCGCGGAAAAGCTCAATCATCTGCAATTCCTGACGATCCGTCGTTATCTCAGCCTCGTCTTCGTCGCCTTGATCGTCCTGCTTCTGACGGTGGCGCTATGGACGTGATCTTCTCCTTCCTGATCCAGTCCCTGCAGATGGCGTTGGTCATATCGCTGGCGCCCCTGCTCACCGGCTTCGTGCGCAAGGTGAAGGCACGGCTGCTGCGCCGCCGCGGGCCTTCGGTCTTCCAGCCTTACCGCGACCTCCTGCGGCTCTTCCGCAAGGAAGCGATCGTGGCGGAGAACGCCTCCTGGCTCTTCCGGGTGGCGCCTTATCTGATCTTCGCGGCGACCTGGGTTGCGGCCGCGATCGTGCCGACCTTTGCGACCGGGCTCATCTTCAGCTGGACGGCGGACCTGATCGCCATCGTCGCCCTCCTCGGCAGCGCCCGCTTCTTTCTCGCGCTTGCCGGCATGGATATCGGCACGAGTTTCGGCGGGATCGGCTCGAGCCGCGAGATGATGATCGCGACCCTTGCC
>DATGWU010000394.1:0-2007 GCA_035299345.1 Rhizobium sp. | reverse complement strand
TGAACCCGACCATGCCGATGGCACCGCCATACCAGGCGCGCGGGCTCTTCTCATGCGCCTCGATGAAGCGCATCGCCCAGAGTTTCGGCGCGCCGGTAACAGTGACAGCCCAGGCGTGGGAGAGGAAGCCGTCGAAGGCGTCCATGCCGTCGCGGAGCCGCCCCTCGATGTGGTCGACCGTGTGGATCAGGCGCGAATACATCTCGATCTGGCGCCGGCCGATGACCTTGACCGAGCCCGGCTCGCAGACGCGGGACTTGTCGTTGCGGTCGACATCCGAGCACATCGTGAGCTCGCTCTCGTCCTTCTTCGAGTTCAGGAGCTTCAGGATCTGCTCGCTATCGGCGATCGGATCGGCGCCGCGCTTGATGGTGCCGGAGATCGGGCAGGTCTCGATGCGCCGGCCGGAGACGCGCACGAACATTTCCGGTGAGGCGCCGACGAGATATTCCTGGTTTCCGAGATTGATGAAGAAGGAATAGGGAGACGGGTTGATCTCCTTCAGGCGCTTCGAAATTTCGGACGGCTTCGACTCGCAGCGCTCCATGAACTTTTGCCCCGGCACCACCTCGAAGAGGTCGCCACGGCGGAAGCTCTCCTTGGCCTTCACCACGAGTTCGGCATATTCGCCCGGACGATGGTCGCCGCGCGGCGGGATCGTGTCGGTCGCCCTGAACGGCTCCGGCGCGATCGCGTCCGCCTTGCCCTCGGTCGTCACGCCATCCTTCTCGAAATCGTAGCGGTCGATCCAGGCCTTGGCCGAATAGTGGTCGACGACGAGGATTTCGTCCGGCAGGAAGAGCACCATGTCGCGCTGGTCTTCCGGACGTTCGAGCGAAAGCTTGATCGCATCGAACTGGAAGGCGAGATCGTAGCCGAAGGCGCCGAAAAGGCCGATCGAGCTGTCCGCCTCGGAATGGAAGAGATCGGTGATCGCGCGGAGCACGGTGAACACCGTCGGGATCTTCGAGCGCTCTTCTTCGGTGAAGACACGGTCGGGCTCGTTGACCGAAAGATCGAGGCGACGCGCCGTCGCGGCACCGAGCGTGATTTCGCCGACCGTGCGCAGCCTTGCGGCGATGAAGGAGAGCAGCACCTCGCCGCGCTCGTTATAGGCCTCGATCCACATCTTGCGACCGAAGCAGGAAACGCCGAGCGGCGGATCGACGATCGCCGTGTCCCAGCGCGTATAGCGGCCGGGATATTCGTAGTTGGAGGAGAAGACCGCGCCGCGGTGCTCGTCGAGCCTGTCGATGTAGCCGTTGATGGCATCGGCATAGGGCGCCGCCCGGCGCGAGCGCGTCACCTTGATACCGCCGCGGGTGGTATAGGTCTCCCCGCCATCATCCCGAATGATCGTCGTCATGCTCTCTCTTCACTCCGTCGTTCAAGGCCCGGATGGAGGCGCCTGAATACAAAAAAGCCGCCTCAGGTTTTCCGGGCGGCTTTGGGTCACTTGTCGTTGGACATGACTGGTCAAGGCCGCGTTAGCGAGCCCACCACCAGTTACCGATGTTCAAAAACGTCGTCATGCGGAATCTCATACCGTCAACCCGGCAGCCGCGCAAGAGGCCTTGGCGCACCGCCGTTCCGGACATCGATGAAACCAAATACGCCGCCAACCGTTGTCGGAAGGCCCGACAACGGAGACAGGACGGTTGCCGAGACTTTTTCTGCTGGCGGCAGTGCTCGCCGCCACCGCCGCCTTGGCCGCGCCGGACAATCTTCCGGTCCCCTTGCCGAAACCGCCTCAAGCCGAACGCGCCCCCGCCGCCGGGCCGCCCGTGCCGGCTGAAAAACCGAAGGAAGAGCAAGCGCCCGCGGCACCGGAAGCGGAGAAGAAAGAGGAACCGGCAGCATCCGCCGAGCCGCCCCCTCCTCCGCCACCACCGGTCGAAACCGAAGACAAGGCCGCATTCGACGCCTGCACGGCCGAACTGAAATCGCTCGGCGCGACCTTCAGGACGCTCCCGCGCATCGATGACGGCAATGGCTGCGGCATCGACA
>DATGWU010000393.1:0-1906 GCA_035299345.1 Rhizobium sp. | reverse complement strand
GAGCGTTTCCTGATCGTCGTGCCGAGCCTCTCCAACCCGCGGCTGCCGCTGACCGCGGCCGCGTACTCGCCGTCGTGGGTCGAGTGGTCGCTGCTCGCCGGCTTCATCGCCACCTTCATCCTGCTCTACGTCCTGTTCACGAAGCTCTTCCCGATCGTGTCCATCTGGGAGATCCGCGAGGGACGCGAGCATTCCTTAGAAGAGGTCAGCGAACGCGTGCGGAGCTATCTGCCGGCGCTCGCGGAAGCGGGAAAGTGACCGGACGCGCGCGTCGGCTCCGACCCGTCGTGTGGATCGGGCTCGCCACGGCCCTGGCGGCCGGCGAGCGGGCATCCGCCGAGTTCGGAGACCCGATCCACGGTCAGTCGCTCTTCGTCGAGAAGAATTGCGTGCAGTGCCACGCGGTGCGTGGCACCGGCGGCCGCATCGGCCCTGACCTGGGGCGCGCCGCGGTCAAAGGCTCGTTCTTCGAGCTCGCCGCCGGAATGTGGAACCACTCGCCGGTCATGACGCGAAAGATGGGCGAGGCTCAGATCGCCCGCCCGTCCTTCGAGAAGGGTGAACTCGCCGACCTGATCGCCTTCCTGTACTTCCTGAACTACTTCGACGAGCCCGGCGATCCGAAGATCGGAAAGGTGCTCTTCGCGCAAAAGCATTGCATCCAGTGTCACCGGCTGGGCCGAGAAGGCGGCACCGCCGGGCCGCGTCTCGACCGCCTTCCCCGCGGCACGCCGCCGCTTTCGATCGCGCGCGACCTCTGGAACCACGGGCCGGTCATGGTTCCCGCAATCCGCCGTGTCGGGCTGGACGTTCCGAAGTTCGAAGGCAGCGAGATCGTGGACCTCTTCGCCTACCTTCGCGGACAGGGGGAGCGCCGCGCCGCCCGCGAGTTTCGATCTTCCGGGGATCCGGAGCGCGGGCGGGCCCTCTATGCGACCAAGGGGTGCGCCCGCTGTCACGCTCTTTTCGGCCGGGGCCGCTCCATCGGCCCCGACCTCGGTCGGTCGGAGCTGCGGGGCAGCGTCACCCAGCTCGCCGGCCGGATGTGGAACCACTGGCCCGCGATGTCGGAGGCCATGGAGTCCGTTGGCATGTCGCCACCGTCGTTCCAGGGGGATGAGATGGCGGATCTCTTCGCGTATCTCTTCCTCTCCCGATACGACGGCGGTCCGGGAGACGTCGCCCGCGGGAAGACGATCTACCTCAAGCGCGGCTGCACCGCATGCCACGGTCAGAACGGCGAGGGCAACATCGGACCGGCGCTCCGCACCGTAACGACCGGAGAGGCGAAGGAGCGCATCGCCGAGCGCATGTGGAACCACGCAGAGAGGATGAGCGAAAAGATGAACGCCTACAGCGTCCCCTGGCCCCACCTCGACTCCGGGGAAATGGCCGATCTCTTCACCTTTCTTGCCGAGGGTTGGAAACGGTGAAGTTCGAACCTGTGTCCGGGAATGGAGGAGAGTCGATGAAGACCCTTTCGCGTGTCCTGATTCTCGCGGTCGGATTCCTGCTGCTTGCGTCAGTCGCTGCTGCGTCTGCCTCTTACCTGGGCGCAAAGAAATGCAAGGCATGTCACATCAAGCAGTTTCAGTCCTGGGAAAAGACCCGGATGGCCCACGCCTTCGAGCTGCTCAGCCCCGGTGCAGCGGCCGCGGCGAAGAAGAAGGCGAACCTCGAACCCCAGAAGGACTACACCCATGACCAGAAGTGCGTCGGGTGCCACACGACGGGATTCGGGTCTCCGGGCGGATTCGTCAGCTTCGAGCAGACCCCGGAATTGGTCGGCGTGCAATGCGAATCGTGCCACGGGCCGGGAGGGGAGTACACCAAACCGGGAGGGATGACGCTTCAGAACAAGGAATACCATCGCGCCGATCTGGTCAAGCTCGGGCTCGTAGTCGTC
>DATGWU010000392.1:0-3313 GCA_035299345.1 Rhizobium sp. | reverse complement strand
ATGGGACGCAACCTGCCGGCCGGCGCATCGTCACCGGCCGGGAGGCCGCCGGCAGCACGGTCAGTCTGACAGGTGGCACGGCCGGCATGCAGGAGCTCATCCGGGCGCTGCCCAAGACGGTCGAAGCCCCGCATCACGACGAGCAGAAGGAAGCGCTGTTCATCCGGATTTTCGGCCCTGTCGGCGTGATGATGGCGCATCTCTGGCAGGATACCGTGTCGATGATGTACGTCCTCGGTTCGGCGGTTCGCGGGGCGCAGATGAAGCTCGGGCGCGGTGCCGGCGTGTCGCCGGCTTCCGTGGTCAACCAGCTCGACCACATGGGGGTAAGGGCCGTTCCGATCATCGTGTTGATGTCCTTTTTGATCGGCGCCATCATCGCCCAGCAGGGGGCCTTTCAGCTGCGCTATTTCGGTGCCGAGATCTTCGTGGTCGACCTCGTCGGCATTCTGCAGCTGCGCGAGATCGGCGTGCTGCTGACGGCGATCATGATCGCCGGCCGCTCGGGAAGCGCGATCACCGCCGAAATCGGCTCGATGAAAATGCGGGAGGAGATCGATGCGCTGAAGGTCATCGGTCTCAATCCGGTGGGCGTCCTCGTCTTTCCGCGGCTGGTCGCGCTGGTCGTCGCGCTGCCGCTTCTGACCGTCGTCGCCAATTTTGCGGCGCTCTATGGCGCGGCTCTCGTCGCCTGGGGCTATTCCGGAATCACCTTCGACGTGTTCACGACCCGGCTCAACGAGGCGATCGATTATTCGACCCTCGCCTCCGGCATGATCAAGGCGCCGTTCATGGCGCTGATCATCGGCATCGTCTCTGCGGTCGAGGGCATGAAAGTCGGCGGCAGCGCCGAGTCGCTCGGTCGCCACGTCACGACGTCCGTCGTGAAGTCGATCTTCGTCGTCATCCTCGTGGACGGGCTGTTCGCCATGTTCTACGCCGCAATCGACTTCTGACGGGGGCACGATGAACGAAGCCTCCGCAGCACCGGCGACGCAGGAAAGGGAAACGGTCCTGTCGGTCCGCGGCCTTACCGTCGGCTTCGGCGACAACATCGTCCTCGACAATCTCGATCTCGACGTCTATCGCGGCGAAATCCTCGGATTTGTCGGGGCCTCCGGCGTGGGCAAGTCGGTGCTGATGCGCACCGTGCTGCGGTTGCTGCCGCGGCGCGCCGGCAGCATCCGCATTCTCGGCGCCGACTACGACAAGGTCAGCGAGACAGAACGGATGAACCTCGACACCCGTCTCGGCGTGCTCTTCCAGCACGGCGCGCTGTTCTCGGCGCTCACCGTCAAGGAGAACATCCAGCTTCCGATGCGCGAATATCTCGACCTGCCGCAGTGGCTGATGGACGAGCTCGCCTATCTCAAGATCAGTCTGGTCGGCCTCGACAAGGATGCCGCTGACAAGTATCCCTCCGAGCTTTCCGGCGGGATGACGAAGCGCGCGGCGCTCGCGCGTGCCCTTGCGCTCGATCCCGACCTCGTCTTCCTCGACGAACCGACCTCCGGTCTCGATCCCATCGGGGCGGCCGAGTTCGATGAACTGATTGCCCAGCTTCGCGATACACTGGGGCTCACCGTCTACATGGTAACGCATGACCTCGACAGCCTGTTTTCTGTGTGCGACCGCATCGCGGTGCTCGGGCAGAAGCGGGTCTTGGTCGAGGGAACGTTAGACGATATGCTCGCCTGCGATGACGAATGGGTGAAAACCTATTTCAGGGGCAAGCGGGCTCGATCCATCCCACGGCCGGGACATTCCGGCGACAATCCGGTGAAGTGACAGGTCTCCATGGAAACCAGAGCCAATTACGCAATCGTCGGTTTTTTCACGGTTTTCGTCATCGCTGCCGCTTTCGGATTCGTCTACTGGATGGCCGAATACGGCAGAGGTGGCCCCGTCGCCGCGCTGACTATCAAGATACCGGGTTCGGCGAACGGCCTGAGCATCGGCTCGCCGGTGCGCTTCAACGGCATTGCCGTCGGTACGGTGCGCAGCCTCGTCATCGACAAGGACGACCCGAAGTTTTCGATTGCCAATACAGAGGTCCAGGCCGACGCTCCCGTCACGCAGTCGACCAAGGCGGTTCTCGAGATTCAGGGCCTCACGGGAGCGGCCTATATCGAACTTTCCGGGACCGCGGCGGGCGGCGAGAACATCCTGCAGCGGGAGCTTTCGACCGGCGAACCGGCGGTGCTGGTGGCCGAGCAGTCGAGCGTCACCAACCTGCTGTCGACCGCCGACAAGATCCTCAGGCGCGCCGACGACGCGATCGGCCAGTTCCAGGGCTTCGTCAACGATGCGCGGGGGCCTCTCACCAACACGATCAAGAACGCCGAGACATTTTCCAAGTCGCTCGCCGACAATGCCGACGGCATCGACAAGTTCCTGAAGAGCGTCAGCGATCTCTCGGATTCGATGTCGGGTCTTTCGGGCCGGCTCGATTCGACGCTTGCGGCCGCGGAGGACCTGTTCCGGGCACTGAATTCGGAAAAGATCGACAGGATTCTCGCCAATACGGAGAAGTTCACCGGCAGCCTCGCCGAGACGGCCGACAAGGTCGGGCCGGCGATCGACAGCTTCAAGGCGACCGCCGAGACCTTCCAGAAGTTCGGGGTCTCCGCCGAGGAGACGCTCGCCCATGTGCGTGAGCTGGTCGCGGCGGTCGACCGGCAGAAGGTCTCGAAGGTGGTGGACGACGTATCCGTCGCCTCGGCGGACGCACGTGCCGCTGTCGCCAACTTCCAGCAGTTCAGCGAGAAGATTTCGGCGCGCCAGGAGGATATCGACCAGGCGATCACCGATTTCACGCAGCTCGGAAACAAGCTCAACAACGCATCCGACCAGCTCGACGGTATCCTGAAGAAGGTGGACGCCTTCCTCGGCTCGGGCGAGGCGGACTCGCTGAGCGTCGAGGCGCGCAAGACGCTGGTCTCCATTCGCAATGCGGCGGACAACCTGAATGCCCGGATCGGCCCGATCGCCGACAATTTCGCGCGCTTCTCGAATACCGGGCTTCGCGACATCCAGGCGCTCGTCGACGATACCCGCCAGACGGTTCGTGGACTCGACGACGCGATCAACAATTTCGACCGGAACCCGCAGAGGTTGCTTTTCGGCGGGGAAACGGTCAAGCAATACGACGGACGGACTCGGCGCTGACGGTTCGATGGCCGAAAGGGACAAGGTGGGCATGGGAGAATCGCAATTCGATTTGCGCAGGCGGCGCCTCCTGTGGGGCGTGGCGCTTCTGCCTGTGATGGGTGTGGGGCTTGCCGGCTGCGGAACCGCGCCGGCGAAGAACGAC
>DATGWU010000391.1:0-4066 GCA_035299345.1 Rhizobium sp. | reverse complement strand
CCGATGACCGTGTTGTTGGTGCGCACGATCGTGCGGGCGGCTTCCGGATTGATGCCGGCGCGACCGACGAGCCCGAAATATTCCTCGACATAGTCGCGGTAGCGCGGATCGTCTTCCGGGTTGACCAGCTCGAAGTCCGTGCCGGGGCGAATGCGCAGCCCGAAGCGCTGGAGCCGGTTTTCGATGATCGGCGGGCGGCCGATCAGGATCGGCTGGCCGATGCCTTCCTCAAGCAGCACCTGTGCGGCGCGCAGCACGCGTTCGTCCTCGCCTTCGGCGAAGATGACGCGCTTCGCCGGTGCCTTCTTGGCCGCCGTGAAGATCGGCTTCATGACGAAACCGGAGCGGAAGACGAAGCGGTTCAGCTGGTCGAGATAGGTGTCGAAATCGGCGATCGGTCGGCGGGCGACGCCGCTTTCGGCCGCCGCCCTCGCAACCGCCGGAGCGATGCGCAGGATCAGGCGGGGATCGAAGGGCGAGGGAATGAGGTAGTTCGGGCCGAAGGTCGGCGATTCACCCGAATAGGCCTTTGCCGCCACTTCCGAGACCTCTTCGCGGGCGAGCGCCGCGATGGCACGCACTGCCGCCATCTTCATTTCTTCGTTGATGGTCGTGGCGCCGCAATCGAGCGCGCCACGGAAGATGTAGGGGAAGCAGAGTACGTTGTTCACCTGGTTCGGGAAGTCCGAACGGCCGGTGCAGATCATCGCGTCCGGGCGTGCGGCGCGCGCAAGATCCGGCATGATTTCCGGCGTCGGGTTGGCAAGCGCCATAATCAGCGGCTTCTCCGCCATGCGGGCGAGAAGCTCCGGTTTCAGGACGCCGGCGGCCGACAGACCGAGGAAGACATCCGCGCCTTCGATCGATTCCGACAGCGTGCGCTTGTCGGAGGGTTGGGCATAGACGGACTTCCAGCGGTCCATAAGGGCTTCGCGGCCGACATAGACCAGTCCTTCGATATCGTGGACCCAGATGTTCTCTCGGCGGGCGCCGAGCGTGACGAGGAGATTGAGACAGGCGAGTGCGGCCGCACCGGCACCCGAGGCGACGATCTTGACGTCCTCGATCTTCTTGCCGGCAAGTTCGAGCCCGTTGAGGATCGCGGCGGCCACGATAATCGCGGTACCGTGCTGGTCGTCGTGGAAGACGGGAATGGACATCTTTTCGCGGAGCTGCTGCTCCACTTCGAAGCATTCCGGCGACTTGATGTCCTCGAGGTTGATGCCGCCGAAGGTGGGCTCGAGCGCGGAGATCGTCGAGACCATCTCGTCGACGGCTGGAGCGCTGATCTCGATGTCGAAGACGTCGATGCCGGCGAACTTCTTGAAGAGGACGGCCTTGCCTTCCATCACCGGCTTCGAGGCGAGCGGGCCGATATTGCCGAGCCCGAGCACCGCGGTACCGTTCGAGACCACGGCGACGAGATTGCCGCGCGCGGTGTAGTCGAAGGCGGTATCCGGCTCGTCACGAATGGCGAGGCAGGGTGCCGCCACGCCCGGGGAATAGGCGAGTGCCAGGTCGCGCTGGTTGCCCAGTGGCTTGGTCGCCTGGATCTCGAGTTTCCCCGGTCTCGGATAGTGATGGTAGAAGAGCGCCTGCTCGTCGAGGTCGCCGGACGCCGGTTGCGGCTTCGTCTTGTCCTGAGAATTCATCGTGCCCACTAACATATGTCTCTAAAGTCGAGACTCCTGAATACACGAAAAGTCCTCGGGTGGAAGTGTCTTCGGACGCTCTGCGGCTCCTCTCTGTCGCTTCTTAGACACCAGGGCTGTAAAGCGGCGGAAGCGAGGTGGCATGCACGCCGTATTTGGAGGTGGTGCACTTGCCGTCGGCCGTCTGCTGGCAGGCGTCGGCCTTGTCGATCGAGCCGGTGGTTTGCGAGCAGCCGGCGAGGGCCGCGGCGACGAGCGTGGCGAGGACGATCTTTTTCATTTTCTGGGCTCCTGGTGTCGGCCGTCGCGGATGCTCCGCGCGGTCATAAAATGAACTTACGAGTTCTATATTGAACATCGGTGTTCAAATTTCAACGGAGACGTGATAGAAATATCGGGATGAATTGACGCAGGCCGAATTCCTGTAATTTTACAGGAGAGGGAATGCGTCGAAAGGAAGTGCATCTTGAGTATCAGAACCCGGATCCGCGATGCGGCGATCTGTCTCTTCGCAAAGAAGGGGGGAGATAGGGTCACCATCAGCGAGCTCGCCGACGAGGCCGGCGTCGCGCGCGGCACCGTCTATAATACCATTCCCGACCCCGGCGCGCTCTTCGAGGATATTGCCGGTGACCTCGCGCGGGAGATGCAGGAGCGGGTGGTGGCGAGCATCGCCGATTTTGACGATCCTGCCTGCCGGCTGGCCTGCGGCGTCCGGCTGTTCATCCGCCGGGCGCATGAAGAGCCGCACTGGGGCCGGTTCCTCGTCCGTTTCAGTCTCACCAACAGGGCGCTGCAGGGATTGCTCACCAGTTCTTCGACAGAAGACATCCTCAAGGGCGTCGAGCAGGGTCGCTACATCGTACCGCGGGAACAGGTCACCTCGGTGGTGGCGATGATCGGCGGTACGACGCTTGCGGCGATGCTTCTCGTTGAGGAGGGACACAAGGCCTGGCGGGAGGCCGGCAGCGAGGCTGCCGAGCTGCTGCTGGTGGCGCTCGGGGTGGATCGGGAGGAAGCGAGAGCGATCGCGACCCGGAGACTGCCGCCGCTTGCCGACTGAGCGCATCGCGCGGGGACGACGACTGCCGGAGGCGGTGCAATCCCCAGGCCCATGTCATCAAGCTGAAACAAGACTCTGGTTTTAGAGGCTGAGAACGCCAATACCCAGAGGATGACCCTCGTGAGTACACACGCGGATACCCGCCAATTCCGGACGCTCTTCATCTCGGACGTCCATCTCGGTTCGAAGGCTGCGAAGGCGGACTTTCTGATCGACTTCCTGCGCTATCACGAGGCCGAAACCATCGTGCTCGTGGGTGATATCGTCGACGGATGGCGGCTGAAGCGAAGCTGGTACTGGCCGCAGGATTGCAACGACGTGGTGCAGAAGCTGTTGCGCAAGGCCCGCAAGGGGACGCGGATCATCTACATCCCCGGCAACCACGACGAATTCTTGCGCGGTTTCCCCGGCAGCCATTTCGGCGGCATCGAGGTGGCGGAACGCATCGTGCACGAGGCGGCGGACGGCAAGAAATACCTGGTGCTGCACGGTGACGAATTCGACGTCGTGGTGCGCAACGCCCGTCTTCTCGCCTATCTCGGTGACTGGGCCTACGACACGGCGATCGCCGTCAACGTTCTCCTGGCAGCCGTCCGTCGCCGTCTCGGCATGCCTTACTGGTCATTCTCCGCCTGGGCGAAGCTGCAGGTGAAGCAGGCGGTGAATTTCATCGGCGAGTTCCAGAAGGTCGTCGTCGAGGAGGCGCGCCGCAACGGCGTCGACGGCGTGATCTGCGGCCATATCCACCATGCCGTGATGGAAGAAATCGACGGCATCCGTTACATCAACACCGGAGACTGGGTGGAAAGCTGCACGGCGATTGCCGAGCATCACGACGGCCGTTTCGAACTCATCTCCTGGGATCACCTGATCCAGACCCCGACCGCTAAGGGAATCACCCGGGCGGCGAGCCCGCTGACGATCCCGATCCGGGTGGTAAAACCGGCCGAGGCGGATGCCGAAGCGGCCATGGTGCCCTCGGCCCACCCCTGACCGGTCCGGAATATCCGACAAAGATGTGGTTTCGCGGCTACGCAGGCCGCCAAACTCCGCAGCATGGATTCCAATGAAGGCACGGGCAGTTATACTGCCGCTTCATCTGGTGTAAGCCCGTTGCAGTTGCGAATCGTCGCTCGAGAACCGTCAGCCTGTGAGAGACGTCTGATCTTGAAGGATCATCCAGGAACCGCTGCGATCGAAGAAGGCAGCCTGCCGGACGGCGGGCGGCGGCTGATCCTGTCCGGCACATGGCGCAACAATACGCTCGCCGGCGTGCTGCCGAGCATCGGACGCCTCGGATCCAACGGTGACGCGCCGCTGGAGATCGACCTCTCCGGCATCGACGGGATGG
>DATGWU010000390.1:0-3505 GCA_035299345.1 Rhizobium sp. | reverse complement strand
ATCGTTGTCGATCTGCATGACAGAAGCCCTCGGGATACTCTTTGCCTCCCGGCCATGAAGTTCCGGCCGATCCGTAACCGGCAGAACGACTTCGCAAACGGGGAGCGGGTACTTTCGCGGATGCCGGCATTCTGTTCGCCGGTTCCATTCAGAGAGTGCGCCGCCTTTGTGGACATCTCCGGGACGGGAATGTGGCGCCGGTGTGTCTTTCTGCGGCAATTGCGCGGCAGGCTTAACGCTTCGTGAACGCCGTGCGCCGGTCGCGATCGTCAGCTGCGACGCTTGCCGAAGACGGGCGTGGTCCGCTGGGGGGCCGTCTTCGCGACGGCGTGACCTGCCACCGGGGGCGCGGACTGAACCGGTACAGGCACTTCGATATGGCGGTCGGCGAGCGGAAGGAGGATCTCGGGATACTCCGCGTTGAAATTCGTCGGCGCGATCTCGGGCCTTGCAAGCGCATAGCCCTGCATCAGCGACACGCCGAGTTCCTCGCAGAGGTCGACCTGCCACATCTCCTCGAGGCGTTCGAGGATCGTCTCGGTGCCGTGCTCTGAGAGCTGACGTACGACCACGCGCAGCAGCGCGAAGCCTGCGGAATTGTGCATGTAGTCGCGCACCCAGTCGCCGTCGAGGCGCACGAAGTCGGGTCGCAGCGTGCGGACCCGTTCGATGTCGGTATCGCCGGCGCCGTGGTCGGTAAGCGAGACGCGGAAACCGGCTTCCTTGAGGCGCTCGACATGGCGCGTCAGCCGAGGCAGCTCGATGCCGGATGCGCCGGAGATGTCGCAGATGATGCGGTCGGGCTCCATGCCGGCGCTGTGAGCCGCCAGGCGGATGCGGTCGAATTCGATGCGCAGGCGCGTCGGATCCGGATAGAGCGCCGGGTTGAAGCTGACGAGGGCCATGGCCCGCCTTCTATGCAGCAGGCCGGCGTTCAGGATGTGGATGGTCCGCAGCAGGCTCTCGATTTCCGGGAGGTCATTCGGCTCGACCAGCGGGAAGAAGTGTGCCGGGGCGAAGGGCTCGCCGTTACGCTCGGCGCGCACCAGGCCTTGGAAGGAATGGATGTCGAGCACCTTCGGGGAAAGCTGGCGGAAGACGGGTTGCAGCGCGCACCTCAGGACGAAAGGACCGTAGACGGTCGACCATGCGCCGTCCTCGCCCCGAACCAGGTTGTTGAAGATGCTCGCTGTGGTCATTCAGAACGGCCCGCACGGATGAATTTCTGCCCGCATGCTTCCGTTCTATCGCGGAAGGCTTACCTGCCGATTAATCGCGTGACCATCCGGCCGGCCTTGCGTTTTCGCGACACTGTGGCCGGATTTGGCTTGAAACAGCGGGGTGATTTCGCCATAGAACTTGGACCTGGAGCCCTGCACCTCGTGGTTCCCCCGTTCAACAGCTTCAGGACACACAAACATGGCATTTCTCGCCGACGCCCTTTCGCGCATCAAGCCTTCCGCGACCATTGCCGTCACGCAGATGGCCCGGGATCTCAAAGCCCAGGGCAAGGATGTGATTTCGCTGTCCGTCGGCGAGCCGGACTTCGACACGCCGCAGAATATCAAGGATGCAGCGATCGCGGCGATCCAGCGCGGCGAGACGAAGTACACGCCGGTTTCCGGTATCCAGCCGTTGCGCGAGGCGATCGCCGCCAAGTTCAAGCGCGAGAACGGGCTGGACTACAAGCCGAGCCAGACGATCGTCGGCACCGGGGGAAAGCAGATTCTCTTCAACGCCTTCATGGCGACGATCAATGCAGGGGATGAAGTCGTGATCCCGGCGCCTTACTGGGTGTCGTACCCGGAGATGATCGCGCTTTGCGGCGGCACGCCGGTCTTCGTCAAGACGACGATCGAGAACAATTTCAAGCTGACGGCCGAGCAGCTGGAAAAGGCGATCACGCCGAAGACCAAGTGGTTCATGTTCAACTCGCCGTCGAACCCGTCGGGTGCCGCCTACAGCTATGAAGAACTCAAGGCGCTGACCGACGTCTTGATGCGGCATCCGCATGTCTGGGTGCTGACGGACGACATGTACGAACATCTCGTGTTCGGCGATTTCGTCTACTATACCCCGGCCCAGGTTGAGCCCGGCCTCTACGACCGCACGCTCACCATGAACGGTGTCTCCAAGGCCTATGCGATGACCGGCTGGCGTATCGGCTACGCCGCCGGCCCGATCGAGCTCATCAAGGCGATGGACATGATCCAGGGTCAGCAGACCTCCGGTGCCTGCTCGATCGCCCAGTGGGCCGCCGTCGAGGCGCTCAACGGTCCGCAGGACTTCATCCCGACGAGCAAGAAGGCCTTCGAGGAGCGTCGCGATCTGGTCGTCTCGATGCTGAACCAGGCGAACGGCCTCGTCTGCCCGAAGCCGGAAGGCGCTTTCTACGTCTATCCGTCCTGCGCGGCGCTGATCGGCAAGAAGGCTCCCTCGGGGAAGGTCATCGCGACCGACGAGGACTTCGTCATGGAACTGCTCGCCACCGAAGGTGTCGCGACCGTTCACGGCTCGTCGTTCGGCCTCGGACCGAACTTCCGCGTCTCCTACGCGACCTCGAACGACAAGCTGGAAGAGGCCTGCCGCCGCATCCAGCGCTTCTGCGCCGACTGCAAGTAACCGGCCGGACGACAAGAACCGGAAAGGGCGGGGCCTTGCGGCTCCGCCCTTTTCTTTTGGACGTTCAGGAATGTCAGCCCGCGACGCTCTGTGCCGGGCTCGACGGCGGCCCGAGGAAGCGGTCGCGTTCGCGCCAGAGGGCTGGCAGGCTGAGCAGTGCGAGCGATCCGAGTGCGATCATCGTCTTGGTGAGCTGCGTCAGTTCTTCGGTTCGCCCGTCCATGTAGAAGATCATGTAGACGATCAGGACGTGCCAGACATAGATCTGCAGGGAATGGCGGCCGAGGAGCTGCAGGTAGCGCAGCGAGAAGATGCCGGTCAGTATCGAAGCGCTCCGGCGGATCGCCGCGTGATCGTGGCGGGGACCGGCAATCAGCAGCCAGGCCACACCATAGGCGGCGGCGGCGAAGTTCAGCAGGTACACGGGCCCGAAATCGGCACGGACCTCCATCAACCCGAATTTCTCCAGAACGATGCCCGGCATCAGGCCGTGCGCCGTCAGGAGTCTCAGCGGGAGGAAGAACAGGCAGACCGCCAGTGACATCTTGGCGAGGAAGGTATGGTCGGGATGAAAGACCTCCTTCCACTCCACCTTCTTCATCGAGGTCAGCGAGCCGGCGATGATCCCGGCGAAGAAGACGATCTGCCAGCCGAGCAGGTTGAAGCTCGCGCGGATGCCCTCCTTCTGCGGCGAGGCGCCGAGCCAGCCGTCGAGCGGATAGGTGACGAGCCGGTGCAGGCCGAGCTGGCCGGTCATCCAGACCAGCAGCGAGGCGATGGCGACGGTCCGCCAGCGGCCGATGATGCAGAGCCAGATCACGACCGGTGCGGCCACCATGTAGATGATGTATTGCGGCAGGATGTCAATGAAGGTCGGCTGAAA
>DATGWU010000389.1:0-4990 GCA_035299345.1 Rhizobium sp. | reverse complement strand
CGACGAGACACACGCGACGATAAAGGCGGACTTCGACTTCACCCAGGTCCTGATCGTGTCCGTGAGCGTCCTTGCAATGCTCATTGCGGCTGCGGCGATGCTGTTTACCGTCACCGGGGTCGCCAATCCGATCCAGCGCATCACCCGCTCGATGCGCGGCCTGGCCGATGGTGACACCAATGCGCCGATCCCCTATGCCGGTCGCACCGACGAAATCGGCGAGATGGCGGGCGCCGTCGAAATCTTCCGTCAGGCGGCAATCGCCAACAAACGCCTCGAAGCCGAGGCTGAACAGAACCGCCGTCAGGCCGATCTCGACCGCGTCGCCGGCCAGCAGCGCGCCGAGGCGGAAGCCGCCGAACGTATGCGGATTGCGACCTCGGGCCTTGCCGCCGGCCTGAAGCGGCTCGCCTCCGGCGATCTCTCCTTCCAGCTCGACGAAGCCTTCTCCGCCGATTTCGAGGAACTGCGCCGCGACTTCAACCAGTCCGTCCAGCAGCTTTCCTCGACGCTGCAGGTCATTCAGGACAGCGTTTCGACCATGGACAGCGGCGCCCGCGAGATGGCGACCGCCGCGGAGAACCTCTCCAGGCGGACGGAACAGCAGGCCGCCTCGCTCGAAGAGACCGCCGCCGCCCTCGACGAGATCACCGCCAACGTCAACTCCTCGACCCGGCGCACCGAAGACGCCCGCACCGTCGCCACCCAGGCGAACCAGGGTGCGGCGAAATCGGCCGGCGTCGTCGCCAGCGCCGAAGAAGCGATGCGGCGCATCGAAGGGTCCTCGCAGCAGATCTCCAACATCATCGGCGTCATCGACGAGATCGCCTTCCAGACGAACCTGCTGGCGCTCAATGCCGGCGTCGAAGCGGCGCGTGCCGGCGAGGCCGGCAAGGGTTTCGCCGTCGTCGCCCAGGAGGTTCGCGAGCTGGCCCAGCGCTCCGCCCAGGCCGCCCGCGAGATCAAGGGACTCATCCACAACTCCTCCGAAGAGGTGGAGAACGGCGTGAAGCTGGTGCGCGACACCGGCGTGGCGCTGCAGGCGATCAGCGGCTTCATCACCGAGATGAACCAGCACATGGATTCGATTGCGACCGCCGCAAAGGAACAGTCGATCGGTCTTGCCGAGGTCAACACCGCCGTCAACTCGATGGACCAGACGACGCAGCAGAACGCCGCCATGGTCGAACAGTCGACCGCTGCAAGCTCGAGCCTCGCCATGGAAACGGCGAAGCTGCGGGAACTGATCAGCCAGTTCCGGCTCGCAGCCGGCGGACGCGCAGTCTCCACGGCACAGCGCCCGGCAATGGCCGCCGCCCCGGCGGCACGGCCGGCAGCGCGCCCGCTGGCCGCTCCTGCGCCCAAGGCCGCTCCGGTACGCGGCAACACCGCGCTTGCCGTCGACGACTGGGAAGAATTCTGAGCCGCCGCCGACCAGCGTCCGGTTCGAACATGCGCCCCCGAAGGTCTTGCCTTCGGGGGTTTTTCTTTCGGTCGCAAGAGCCTTGCAGTTCGCCGCCGCCGGCAGACGGTCAGCGCGACAATCCGAACTGGATCTCGATCCGGTGGTAGGGCGCGCCCGGCCCTCGCCAGTCGTGATAGACCTCGCGGCTCTCGCCGGAAAAATGATGGCGCGACATCTCGATCTCGGCAACAAGCGGTGCATATCCTTGCGTGAACAGGGTCCGCAGGGAACCCTGATGAACGCCGGCAGCAACGATGATCGGCTCGAAGTGGCAGAGTTCGATCGACCCGCCATAGGCCGCGGGCCTTGCGACAGGCCGGCATATCTCCCAGTCGAACGGCGTCTTCCCGTCCTTCGGCAGGTTGTGCGAGACAAAGAGCCAGGGGCCGTCCACCGTCAGGCCGACCTCCTCGATCTGTTGCTCGATCAATGGCGCACATTCGGCCGCGGCCTGCCTGATTTCGGGGATGCGCAAGCGCCTGCACAGGCGCAGAACCCACATATCGGGCGTTTCCTTGATCTGCATCGTCGATCTCCTTCGACCTGCAAGTAGATCGCCGATCGTTTCCGGGCAAACGAAGACGTAGTATACGATTCCAAAATTCACCCCACCATGGCAAGCTCGCGAAAAATTCTTCCTGACGCGGACTCTCCCGCCGAGCGGCATCGCCTCGGTCCGATCTCGCCCTTGAAGGGAGAAGGATCGGGCGCGTTTGCGGTCCTTTCCCACTCCCCCCGTCGCCCCGCAAAACGGTTTGACGTTTACGTAAAAATCAATTAGCCAATGGACACCATTTCCGCATCAGGCCCGGAGGACCGGCCGCGGATACGAGGGACGTCAGCAGGAGGAGCATGCGCATGTACAAGGCGCCGGTAGACGAGATCGCATTCACCCTGAAGCATGTGGCGGGCCTTTCGAAGGCGATCGACGAGGGGCGCCTCGGAGACCTCAGCGACGATCTGGTGGACGCGATTCTGTCCGAAGCCGGGCGCTTTGCGAGCGACGAGGTGGCGCCGCTCGCCGAGATCGGCGACCGGCAGGGCGCGCGGCTTGTCGACGGCAAGGTCATCGTGCCGGACGGCTGGGCCGACCTCTATCGCCAATGGGCCGAAGGCGGCTGGAACGCGCTCGTCGCCCCGGAAGAATTCGGCGGACAGGCGCTTCCCCATATGCTGAACGTCGCCGCACTTGAAATGTGGAATTCCGGCTCGATGGCCTTCGCACTCGGGCCGACGCTCACCATGGGCGCCTCGGAGGCCCTTGCCGCCCATGGCAGCGCGGCGCTCAAGGAGAAATTCCTGCACAAGATGGTATCGGGCGAATGGACCGCCTCGATGAACCTCACCGAACCGCATGCCGGGTCCGATCTCGGCGTCATGAAGAGCCGTGCCGAGCGCCGCGACGACGGCACCTACCGCATCTTCGGCCAGAAGATCTTCATCACCTGGGGCGAGCACGAAGTCACCGACAACATCGTCCATCTGGTGCTGGCCCGTCTGCCCGACGCGCCGGCCGGCACCCGCGGCATCTCGCTCTTCCTCGTGCCGAAATTCCTCGTCAACGACGACGGGTCGCTTGGGCCCCGCAACGACCTGCACTGCCATTCGCTGGAGCACAAGCTCGGCATCCACGGCTCGCCGACCTGCACGATGATCTACGGCGACGGCAAGTTCGGCGACCAGCCGGGCGCGATCGGCTACCTCGTCGGCGAGGAGAACAAGGGACTCGCCTGCATGTTCACGATGATGAACAATGCGCGCCTCGCCGTCGGCATGCAGGGCGTGGCGATCTGTGAGGCGGCGACCCAGAAGGCGGTCGAATACGCAAAGGAACGCACGCAAGGGAAAGCGCCCGGCTGGACCGGCTCCGGCATGTCGCCGATCATCGAGCATCCGGACGTGGCCCGCACGCTCGTCACCATGAAGGCACTGACGCAAGGCTCGCGGGCGATCTGCTATTCGTGCGCCCATGCGATCGACATGGCGCATCACACGGACGGCGCGGACGCGACTTTCTGGCAGGAACGCGCCGCCCTGCTGACGCCGATCGCCAAGAGCTTCGCGACCGATGCCGGCGTCGACGTCGCCTCGCTCGGCATCCAAGTCCATGGCGGCATGGGCTTCATCGAGGAGACGGGAGCCGCGCGCTACCTGCGCGACGCCCGCATCGCCCCGATCTACGAAGGCACCAACGGCATCCAGGCGATCGACCTCGTCACCCGCAAGCTGCCGCTCGCAAACGGCGATCACGTCCGCGGCTTCACCGCCGAACTGAAGGCGATCGCCGATCAGGTTCGCGCCTCCAATCTCGACGGCTTCGGCGCAACCGCCGAGCGGCTGTCGGCGAGCCTCGCCGATCTCGAGGAGGCGACCGAATGGATGCTCGCGCGTCTCGCCGGGGGCGATGCCGCGACGGCGCTCGCCGGTGCGACGCCCTATCAGCGACTGTTCGGTCTCGCCCTCACCGGCTGTTATCTCGCCAAGGGCGGGCTTGCCGACGAGGAGAACGGTCGCGACACCCGCATCGCGCTCTGCCGCTTCGCCGCGGAAAACCTGATTGCCGAAACCGCAGCCCTCAAGGACCGCGTCATCAACGGCGCGGCAAGCCTGACGGCGGCACGGGTGCTGTTTGCATGAAGACCCCTCCCCCTCGAGGGGGGAGGTCGCCGCGTGAGCGGCGGGTGGGGGTGACACTCCTCCCACAAGGTTGCAGATAGACGTCTTTGATCACCCCACCCCGGAGCTTCGCTCCGACCCTCCCCCTCAAGGGGAGGGTAGCGCCGCCACTCTAGGAAGACCCAGATGACCGACCACATTCTGATCGAGCGCCCCGAAGCCCATTCCGGCGTGCTGGTGATCCGGTTCAACCGGCCGGAGAAGAAGAACGCCATCACCCAGGCGATGTATGCGAAGATGACCGACGGCCTGCTCGCCGCCGAGGACGATCCGGCGATCCGCTGCGTGGCCTTTCTCGGCACCGAGGGCTGCTTCTCCGCCGGCAACGACATGGCCGATTTCCTCGCTTTCGCCATGGCCGGCGCGGTCGGCGAACCGGCCGCCTTCGGTTTCCTCAAGGCGCTCTGGAGCGTCTCGAAGCCGGTCGTCTCCGGCGTCGACGGACTGGCGATCGGCATCGGCACGACGATCCAGATGCATTGCGACATGACGATCGCCTCCGACCGCAGCCTGTTCAGGACGCCCTTCGTCGATCTGGCACTCGTGCCGGAAGCGGGATCGAGCCTGCTTGCCCCGCGGATGATGGGCCACCAGCGCGCCTTCGCGATGCTCGCCGCGAGCGAAGGCTTCTCGGCCGAAGAGGCGCGCGCTGCCGGACTGATCTGGAAGGTCGTCGCTCCGGAGGCCGTCGAGGCGGAGACCCTGAAACTCGCCGCCTCGATCGCCGCCAAGCCGCCGGAGGCGATGCGGATCGCCCGCGATCTCATCCGCGGCGACCGCGGCGAACTTCTCGTGCGCATGGAGGAAGAACTCGCCTTCTTCGTCGAGCGGCTGAAGAGCGCCGAAGCC
>DATGWU010000388.1:0-1562 GCA_035299345.1 Rhizobium sp. | reverse complement strand
TCCGGGAATACCTTCAGGATCTTGTTGGCCAGCTTCTCGCCCATGCGCAGGCGCGACTTGTTGGCGATGACGGCATCGAATTCGAGACCGGCCGAGAGCCAGTTGGTCACGAGGTCGGCACCCTGGGTGCGCGACCAGTTGGCCGTCTGTTCTTCGACGATCTCAATGCCCTTGCACTCGTCGGTGGCGAGCACGTCCTTCACGTCCTGGGTCCGCATGCGTGCGGCCTGGTTCGAGAGTTCGCCCATCATCACGACGGCCTTGCCCTTGCCGCCGAGCAGACGGCAGACTTCCTTGGTTTCGAGCGTGCCGGATTCGGCCTCGTTCGAGGCGACGAAGGCCTGCTTTTCCGGAAGTTCGTTGACGTTGACCGGCTCGCGGTTGACGTAGACGAGCGCAACACCGGCGTCGGCAGCGATCTTCGACATCGCGGCGGTCGCGTCGGTATCGACCGGGTTGACGATGATTGCATCGACGCCGGCGGCGATGAAGTTCTGGATCTGGCTCTGCTGCTTGGCGACGTCGTTCTGGGCGTCTTCGATCTGCAGGGTCACGCCGTCGAGCGTCTTGGCGTAATCGGACATGCCGTTGCGCAGGACGGTCAGGAAGTTGTCGTCGAACAGCGCCATGGAGACGCCGATGGTTTCCGCGTGGGCGGCCGTACCCATCAGGACGGACAGCGCAGCGCCAAGAATGTACTTCTTCATTTCTTTCCTCCTCAGTGGTGCCCGGCGTCACCTTGTTCCTGCCGGAAGCCGGATTTTCCGGCCCTGTGCATTCGGCCCGCGCTCCCCACGCGATGTGCAAAACGGAATAAACAGACCGTGCGCGTCAAAATGCAGATAATTTATTCCATTTTTTCCGATAGCCGTCAACGGGCGAATGGGGACCTGCGGCAAAGAATCCGGAGAATCGTGGAAAGGAGCGTGATGGGTGCCGGGAATGCCTGGAATTCCTGTTCCATTTTTCAGGGAATGGCACTGCGGGGAAGGTCGCCGCCGCAGCCGTTTCGCGCGCAATAAGGCACGGCAAAAAGCCCCGCGACCGAGTCGCGAGGCTGCACCATTCTTCGGCGTCGGCCGGGTTTTGGGCCGATCAGCCCTGATGGAGTGCCAACAGTTCGGAATAGACGGAGAGATTGCTCGCCAGAACCGGATGTCCCTGCATCAGGGCTTCGCCTTCGGTCGGGAACGGCAGATAGTCGCCGCCGGCTTCCTTCACGAGGCAGTAGCCGGCCAGGCAGTCCCACGCGCGCATATAGGGCTCGTAATAGCCGACGAGGCGGCCCGCGGCGACATAGGCGAGCATCAGGGCGCCGGACCCGTTGCGGATGAAGTTGCCGCCGATGCCGAGCAGTCCGGCGATGATCCGTCCGACCCGTTCGGGAGCCACGTAGGTGTTGCAGCCGATGCCGGTCATCGCGTTCTGGATCGTGCGGGTGGGATCGAGCGTGAGCGGCTTGCCGTTGAGGCTCGCTCCGCGGCCCGCCGCTGCGGCATAGAGTTCGTCGTCGCAGGGCACGTGCACGACGCCGACGACCGGAGCATTGCCGTGAAGGACGG
>DATGWU010000387.1:0-3648 GCA_035299345.1 Rhizobium sp. | reverse complement strand
CGGTCTCCTCGACCTGCGGCGGACGGAAGCGCACGATGTTGAGTTCCGGCAGATAGGCGCTGTGGCCGGCCTCGTCCACGCTGCGGAAGAACCGCTCGGGATCGGCCGGCAGATCGCCCGGGAAGATCGCAGTCTTGCGGTTGCCGTCGAAGCGTTCCGTGCCGACGGTCTCGCCCGCCATCGGCGTGCCGACCACCACCGGCAATTCGTCGCCGTTCTGTTTCACCGTCGCTTCGCGCGTCGCGCGGACGGAGGCTATCGCCATCACCTCGATGCCGGCCCCGGTCATGCCGATGCGGGTCGTTGCCCGATCGACGAGACGGCGGGTGATCGCTTCCAGCCGGTCGTGGCTCTCGTGGTGCAGGTGGTCGGCCTTGGTGGCGGCGACGAGCACCCGGTCGATGCGCCGGCGGACGAGTGCCGTCAGGAAGGAGTTCGAACCCGCACGGAAGCAGGCGAGCACGTCGGTGAGGGCGCGTTCGAGGTCCTGTACGGCTTCGGGCCCGCGATTGATCGCCTGCAAGGCGTCGACCAGCACGATCTGCCGGTCGAGCCTGGCGAAATGCTCGCGGAAGAAGGGTTTGACCACCACCGTCTTGTAGGCTTCGTAGCGGCGCTCCATCATCGCCCGGAGCGAACCCTTCGGCGCCCTCGTGTCCGGCAGGTCCGGAAGGGGGGCGAAGGTGAGGGCAGGCGAGCCGTCGAGGTCGCCGGGCATCAGGAAGCGTCCGGGTGGCAGCGTCGAGAGCGAGCGCTCGTCCGCCTTGCAGGCCCTGAGATAGGCGGTGAACCGTTCGGCGAGTTCCCGGGCGAGTGCCTCGTCGGCGGGCGCGTCGACGTCGACCGCTGCCGTTCGTTCCAGCCATTCGCGCGAAAGCTCCGCGCGGATGCCGGTCCGGGCGAGCCCGACGGTGGCGGCGCTGAAGTCGCGGTAGTCCTGGCCGAGCAGAGGCAGGTCGAGGAGCCACTCACCAGGATAATCGACGATGTCAACCGAAAGCCGGCCGGGAGAGAACAGGCGGTTCCAGCCGCTCGCACTTTCATAGGCGATCGTCAGCCGCAGTTCGGAGATGGCGCGGGTGGAGTCCGGCCAGATGCGGTCCTTCACGAGCGCGCGGATGTGATCCTCGTACTGGAAGCGCGGCACGGCGTCGTCGGGTTGCGGTTCGAGCCTCGCCGCGGAGATGCGTCCCGACTGCAGGGGTTCGAAGAGCGGCAGACGGCCGCCGTGCAGGAGATTGTGGATGAGCGAGGAGATGAACACCGTCTTGCCGGCGCGGGCGAGACCAGTAACGCCCAGGCGGATCGACGGGTTGACGAGGTTCGCCGCCCGGTCTGCCAGATTGTCGAAGGCGATCACGGCCTCGTCGGCGAAGGATGTCATGGATGGCAAGTCGGATGTCCCTGCGGCAGCGTCACGGTTTCGGCTGAGCGTCCGGAAGACGGGCCGAGCGCGAATATAGGGATCCTGCAAGCGAGGCGAAAGGGAGGCGCGGCATATCCGCGGCCTTTCGCCGCCCGGGCAGTGGAAAGAACCTCAGCCGTCCACGAAGTCCAGCAGGATCCACGGCCGGCTGTCGGGTGCGGTGTCGGCGGCGCGTTCGAGGACGGCCAGGCCGGCCGTCGGGAAACCTTCGGGTACCGCGGTCTGGGCGGCCTCGCTGCCGGCGAGTAGGAACAGTACCTCTTCGATGGACGGATTGTGCCCGACGATCATCACCGAGCCGTAATTCCTGAGGTCCGCGAGGATGTCCAGATAGGTTTCGGCGGGGCAGTTGTAGAGTTCGTCGAGATACCGGAACTCGGTCCGTGTCGCATAGGCACCGCGGAAGGCGTCGGCCGTTTCGCGGCAGCGTCGCGCGGAGGAGCTCAGGATCAGGTCTGGCCGGTAGCCGCACTCGATCGCGCGTTCCGCGAGGTTTGCTGCCTCCTCACGACCGGCGTCGCTCAGTGCCCGGTCGAAATCGCGTTCGCCCGGTTGCGCCCAACCGGATTTCGCGTGCCGCAGCAGGTAGATACGATTTTGGGGGGGCGTCACCGAGGTCATCCGTTCAGCTTTCTGCGACTGCGCGTCCCCTCTGACTAGCTTTACAGAGGGATGGCCGTCAACTGGCCTTCCGTAGTGCTTCCTTACCCAAGGGGAAGTGCGGCAGCGACCGCCAGCGAGTATCTTGTTTTTGGAAATAATGCTTAAGAAATAGACATTTAGCTTAATTATATGACAGAATTAAAAATGGTTTAAAGCCGGTTGTAAGGCTTGAATGCGCTTTAGCGAAAGGATATACAGCCGCCCATTGAGATGTTCTTCAGGAGAATCGCGTTGAGTGAGAAGATCGATCTTAGCAATTATGTGCTCTCGGAGGACGATGAGTTCATGAACGCGAACCAACGGGCCTACTTCCGCGCAAAGCTCATAGCCTGGAAAAACGACATCCTTCGTGAAGCCCGCGAAACGCTCGACCATCTTGCCGAGGAAAGTGCCAACCATCCCGATCTGGCGGACCGCGCATCATCCGAAACGGATCGTGCCATCGAGCTTCGAGCCCGCGATCGGCAGCGCAAGCTGATCTCCAAGATCGACGCGGCCTTGCAGCGCATCGAGGACGGAACCTACGGGTATTGCGAGGAAACCGGTGAGCCGATCGGACTGAAGCGGCTGGATGCCCGCCCGATCGCCACGTTGTCGATCGAGGCGCAGGAGCGCCACGAACGACGCGAGAAGGTTTACCGGGACGAGTGACCGGATTTTCAAAGCCCGCTCCCCGGAGCGGGCTTTTTTCGTTGCGTCACGGTTTCTCAGGTCGGCGCGGGCAGGGCGGCCACGCCGCCCCACGAAGGTCAACCGTCGCGGCTTGCCGACATCTCTCCGAAGATACGGGCGATTTCCTTCTGCAGGCTCGGCTCTTCAGCGGTCTCGGCAGGACGGTCGCCGGCGGCTGCCGGCTTCGATCCGCCGACGACGGGCGGAACCCCGACAGGGCGTTCGGGCCTGATGGCGGGCGCGGGCGGAATGTCGGCCGCCGGAGCAGGCGTCGCCGCCGTTGTTGCCGCGAGGTGACGTTCCATCTCTTCTTCCAGAACCCGTTCGAAATCGCTCGGTATGCGCTGCTTGGGCGCCTCGTCCGCCTTTGGTTCTTCCGGAGAGGGCTGCAGTTCGGGTGCGCGTTCCGGTTCCGCGGCGGCAGTCTCCGCCAGTTCCGGCATGACGCGGCCGCGGGCTGCTTCCAGGATGTCCGCCGCGTCGGACGGAGCGAGAGAAAGATCGTCGTCCTCACCCGGTGCGGCCGCCACGGCGGCTTCGACCGGCTGGACGGCGGCGGCCGTCAGCGGTTCCGCCGGGGCGACGGGTGTGGTCGCGGAGACGGGCGGCCGGTTTGCCGGCACCTCGGGCTGCGGCTCGACGGGGGCCGGGGCGGCAGTCGTGTCCTCCACCGGCCGTTCGCGCGTCGTCACCGGCGCGATCGTGACCGTGGCATCATCCTTGACGAGCATGGGACCCGCGGCCGGCTGGATTGGCGCCGGGCTCGGCGGGGCGGCGGCCGGTGCGGCCTCCACGACCGGAAGCGGCTGCGCCGTCGGCGTCCTGGTCAGCGCCGGCTCGATTGCCGCAGCCGCAGCGATGGTGCGGACGGGTTCTGCGATCGGCTT
>DATGWU010000386.1:0-7529 GCA_035299345.1 Rhizobium sp. | reverse complement strand
GCCTATGCCTTCGCGCGCTTCGATTTCAGGGGCAGGGGCGCGCTGCTCGGCGCCTTCCTCGCGGTGAACATGTTTTCCGGCGCGGTGCTGCTTATCCCGCTCTTCCGGCTCATGCGCTCCTTCGGGGTCCTCAACACCTATCTCGCGATGATCGTCCCCGGCGCCGCCTTCCTCATTCCGACGGCGATCTGGCTGCTGCGGACCTACATGTTGCGCATCCCGAGGGAGCTCGAGGAAGCCGCCTATGTCGACGGCGCCGGCTATTTCTACACGTTCCGGCGGGTGGTCCTGCCGCTTGCCGCACCCGGCATCGCCGTCGTCGCCATCACCACCTTCATCGGCGCCTACGCCCAACAATTCATCTTCGCGCTGACCTTCAATTCCAAGACCGAGTACATGCCGCTGCCGATCGGGCTCTTTGCCTATTTCGGACGGCAGGAGGTGGTTTGGAACGAATTGATGGCCGCAAGCTTCGTCGGCATTGCGCCGGCGCTGATCGTGATCTTCTTCCTGCAACGCTATCTGGTGAGCGGGCTCACCGCCGGCGCCGTGAAGTAGGGAGACGACCTGCACATCTGAAATACCGAAGACCAACCTGTCAAAATAAGGGGAACCACAGATGAAAAGGACTTTTTGCATTCTCGCAGGCACGCTGGCGCTTCTCGCCGGTTCGGCGCTGCCGTCGCTCGCTGCCGACCAGGAGATCAGCTGGATCTATTGCGGCGACAAGATCGACCCGATCCATGAGAAATACATCAAGGAATGGGAAGGAAAGAACGCCGGCTACAAGGTCGTTCCGGAAGTCGTCGGCTGGGCGCAGTGCCAGGACAAGGCGACGACGCTCGCCGCTTCCGGCTCTCCGGCAGCACTCGCCTATGTCGGTTCGCGCACGCTCAAGGAATTCGCCCAGAACGACATGATCGTTCCGGTCCCGATGACGGATGAGGAGAAGGCGAGCTATTATCCGAACATCGTCGACACCGTCACCTTCGACGACACCCAGTGGGGCGTGCCGATCGCCTTCTCCACCAAGGTTCTCTACTGGAACAAGGATCTGTTCAAGCAAGCCGGCCTCGACCCGGAAACCCCGCCGAAGACCTGGGCCGAAGAGATCGCTTTTGCCAAGCAGATCAAGGAGAAGACCGGCATCGCCGGTTACGGCCTGCCGGCCAAGACCTTCGACAACACGATGCATCAGTTCATGCATTGGGTCTACACGAACAACGGCAAGGTCATCGACGGCGACAAGATCGTCATCGACAGCCCGGAAGTGCTGGCGGCTCTTCAGGCCTACAAGGACATTGCGCCCTATTCCGAGGAAGGGCCGACCGCCTACGAACAGAACGAAGTGCGTGCGATCTTCCTCGACGGCAAACTCGGCATGATCCAGGCCGGCTCGGGTGCGGCGACCCTCCTCAAGGAGCGCGGCCTGAACTGGGGCATCGCGCCTCTGCCGCTCGGCCCCTCGGCCAAGGGTGAGGGCACCCTGCTCATCACCGACAGCCTCGCTGTCTTCAAGGGTTCGGGCGTCGAGGACAAGGCGATCGAGTTCGCCAAGTTCATCACCTCTCCCGGTCCGCAGGGCGAGTACGAGTTGCAGGGCGGTGCCGGCCTCACGCCGCTGCGTCCCGGCCCGAAGGTCGACGAGTTCGTCGCCAAGGATCCCTACTGGAAGCCGCTGATCGACGGCATCACCTATGGCGGCCCGGAACCGCTCTTCACCGACTATCGCGGCTTCCAGAACGTGATGATCGAGATGGTGCAGTCGGTCGTGACCGGCAAGGCCGAACCCGCGGATGCCTTGAAGAAGGCCGCCGCCGAACTCGACCAGTACAAGTAAGCTGCAAGACGGTCGCGGGTGAAAACCCGCGGCCTCGCTTTCGCAGGAACGGCCGACACCCGCCAGGGACGCCGGCAGCGTGGAGAAACAGGGACGTGGGTCAGCTTAATCTCAACAGGGTCGTCAAGTCCTACGGCCATTTCGAAGTCATCAAGGGCGTGTCGCTCGAGATCGGCAACGGAGAGTTCGTCGTCTTCGTCGGTCCTTCCGGCTGCGGAAAGTCGACGCTTCTGCGCATGATCGCCGGGCTCGACGACACCAGCGGCGGCGATATCGTCATCGACGGCGAGCGGGTCAACGACAGGCCGCCGGTCGAGCGTGGTATCGCCATGGTCTTCCAGTCCTACGCGCTCTATCCGCACATGTCGGTGTTCGAAAACATCGCCTTTCCGCTGCGGGTCGAAAAGATGCCGGAGGCGATGATCCGCGAGAAGGTCGAGGCGGTCGCGACGATCCTCAAGCTCGAACAGCGGTTGGAGCAGCGGCCGGGCATGCTTTCCGGCGGTCAGCGCCAGCGCGTGGCGATCGGCCGGGCAATCGTCCGCGAGCCGAAGATCTTCCTGTTCGACGAGCCGCTTTCGAACCTCGATGCCGCCCTTCGCTCGGACATGCGCATCGAACTCACCAAGCTCCATCGCGACCTGAAGGCGACGATGATCTACGTCACCCATGACCAGGTCGAGGCGATGACCATGGCCGACCGCATCGTCGTGCTGAACGCCGGCGACGTGGCGCAGGTCGGTGCGCCGCTCGAACTCTATCACAAGCCGCAGAACCTCTTCGTCGCCGGCTTCATCGGCAATCCGAAGATGAACTTCGTGCCCGTGACCTGCACCGCGGTCGGCGAGGACGGGGTCACCGTTTCCTACGACGGGCAGACGGCGACGATCGCGGTTGAGCCTGCAGCCGGTCTCGTCGGCGAGACGCTGACGCTCGGCATCCGGCCGGAACATACGACTCTTGCCGCCGGCGATCTCGCCATCCGCGTCGTGCCTTCGGTGATCGAGCGGCTCGGCATCAACACGATCGCCTATGCGAGCCTGCCCTCCGGCGAGCCCTATTGCGCGCTCCTGCCGGGTTCGGCGCCGATCCGCGCCGAAGAGCCGATCCTGACCGGCATCATGGCGGCGGACTGCCACCTCTTTGATCCCTCGGGTAGGGCGCTCGAGCGGCGCATCGACTGGCACAGGCTTGAACTGCCGGCTGCCGTCACCGCTGCGGAGTGACGCTCGGACGGTTCCATCAGGGCGGAAAGCCCTCATACTGGGGAAGATCGTCGGTGATCTCGTACCATGGCGCCTTAGAGCCGACGAAGATGTGCATCGCCGGCCTGATCGACGGCGCGTCGATCAGCGTGCCCATCGGCACGTGCACCTTCACAGTCCCGCGCTCGGCGATCCACGAATAGACGAGCGAGCCGCAGGTGCGGCAATGCATGTCGTGGATGCCGTCGGGATCACCGTGCCGGAAGAGATTGTCCGTGCCCACCGTAACCTCGAAGTCCTCGACCGCGACGCCGGCGATTGGCTTGAAGGCGGCCCCGGTCGTGCGCCGGCATTTCGAACAGTGGCAGTTGATTGCGTAGAGGAAATTGTCCGCGACCTCGTAGGCCACGGCCTCGCACATGCAGCCGCCGCGCAGCCGCGGCGCCTTCGGCAAGTCTCCTTCAAATGCAACCATGCCTTCTCTCCTCCTGATGCGACGCACTCGTGGTCGCGCGGGCAAGAAGCTATCACACCATCCCGTGGACGGCGACCGCCAGCTCCGGTCGCGGGCCGCTCATCTCTCACGCGATCTCGGTGCCGTGCGGATCGGCCGTCATCGGCCATATGTCGCGCCTTGCGTGCCGGTAGGGATTGGTCGCCGGCTCGTTCGGGTAGGGGGAGCCGGCGGAGCAATAGAGGATTTCCGAGGCGATTTTCGAAAAGGCGGCGTAGAAATGGTTCGTCGACTTTATCACCAGGATGCGCTTGCTCTTCGGATCGATGCCGAGCGCGGTGAAGAGCGACGGATCGTAGCTCTGGACACGCACGCTGCTCAGCACGATATCGATCCCCTTGTGGCGGATATGCGCTGCGTCTCCGAAGGGGGCGACGCTCTCGCCGAAGCGCATTTCGGCATTCGGCACGACACGCACAACCTCGACGAGCCCGTCGACCGGGTTGCCGGTGCCCGGCGCGGACTTCGCCCCGAAACGCAACGGGATCTCCGCCCCTTCGCCGGCCGCCATGCAGAGCTGGACGGCGATCGGGTCCCAGATCATGCCAACGGCCACATCGGTCGCGCCGCGCGAGAGGAGTTCCTCCAGGATGACGGTCGCGTCACCCGCCGTACCGCCTCCCGGATTGTCCCACATGTCGGCGATGACGACCGGTCCGCGCGTGGCGGCAAGCGCGCGGGCAACGGCCTCCTTCTCGTCGATCTGCGGCATCATGAACGTGCCGCGCATCGAAAAGAGTTCGAGCCCCAGCTCGCGGGCGAGGCGCGCACCCTTCTCGGGCTTTGCGTCGGTGACCGCGATGATCTTGGTACCGAGTTCCGGCACGTCCCCGGCCATGAAGCCGTGGATGACGGAGAGCGACAGGACATCTTCGTCCTCCGCCTCGATCGCCATCAGCTTGTCGACGAAGGAACGCATCGGCTCCCGTGAGGTCGGGAAGACGTCGATCATCCGGCAATCGAACACGGACATGACCGGTTTCACCCGGCCCTCCAGCGCATCGACCGTTATCCTCCACAGATCCTCGGCGCGGGCGACGAAATCCGTGTGCGGGAACTCCTTGAACACGACGAAGAAGTCGGCCGCCGCCACGCGCTTGGCCGTCAGATGGCTGTGCGGGTCGAGCTCGGCGCAGAGCAGCACGTCCGGCCCAATGATCTCGCGGATGCGCGTGAGAAGGTCGCCCTCCGGATCGATGTAGCCGGCCGCCACCATGGCCCCGTGCAGGCCGAGCACGACGGCGTCGACGGGCATCGCCGCCCGCAACTGGTCGAGGATTTCGTCGCGCAGGCCCTCATAGGTCTCGCGGTTGACGAGACCGGCCGGATCGGCCCAGGCCGCCGTTCCCTCGATCAGCGTCCAGCCCTTCTCGGCTGCAACCCGGCGGCCGACGGTGATCGGCGCGGTGCAGAGCGTCGGCGTCTGCGGATGCGTGCCGGGAGGGGCGTAAAGGGAATCCTCGAAAGCGCGCCGGTCGATGCAGATGGGCGAGAAGGTGTTGGTTTCCGTTGCGAGGGCGGCGGTGAAGATGCGCAAGACGATGGCCTTCGGTGTCGTGAGAAAAGCGCCTCACCCCATGGGATAGGGCAGGTAACCGGTAAAGCCGCTGATCTTCCAGCGGCCTTCATGCAGGCGGCAGTAATAGAGCGTCTGCCATTTCATGACGTCGAGACCGCCGTCGGTCGTTCGTATGCCGCCGTCGAATTTCTTGCGCACCAGCGCGGCCTCTCCGGCTATCTCGATCTCTTCGAGCCGTGTGGTGCGGAAGATCGCCGTGCGCGGGTCCTCGCCATAGGTCTTGCCGGCGAAATCGTGCGCCTGCCGCAGCCACTCGTCCCGATAGGCGGCGAGCGTCGGAAAGGCGAGCGTCCAGCGGTCCGGGTTCGGCTCACGATTGCCGCTGACGCCGAGAAAGCCTTCCTCGATGAAGTCGCCGGCGACCATCGACCAGTCGGCGGAAAGGAATGCGTCGATATCCCGCGGGACCAGCATCTCCCAGATCGCATGGCGAGCCGCGTCGGAGGCGGCGAACGGATTCTTGTAGGGGTCCCGGTGGAGCGTCATTCCTAAATTCTTTTCACAGATGCCAATTTTCTCTGGTCAAAATCGGTTTTCCATGATGATTTGTCAATCAACGGCGAAAATAATTTGCATAGAGCGAGTCATGGCGATCAAGCGTTACGGCAGTGAGCAATCCGGTGCGGGCGGGCGGCGCCTGCCTTTTGCGCGCGCCGTCGAGGCCGATGGCTGGCTGCACGTTTCCGGCCAGGTCGCGATGGAGAACGGCGAGATCGTCCAGGGCGGCATCGTCGAGCAGACCCACAAGGCGATCGCCAACCTGATCGCCATCCTGCATGAGGCCGGTTACGGCGTCGAGCACGTCGTGCGCTGCGGCGTGTGGCTGGACGATCCCCGCGACTTCTGGAGCTTCAACAAGGTCTACCAGCAGTATTTCGGCGAACATCCGCCGGCCCGCGCCTGCGTGCAGTCCTCCATGATGGTCGATTGCAAGGTTGAGATCGACTGCATAGCCTACAAGCCTTCGAAATAGCGTTCGGAAGCGGGGAAAGGGCTGCAGTGGATATTTTCGCGACATTACAGGAAGAAACGGGGCAGTTTTCGCCCTCTGAGCAGCGTATCGTGGATATCCTGCTCAACCAGTTCGATTTTGCCGTCAATGCGTCCATCATCGAGCTTGCCGAGCGCGCCGAGGTCTCGCCGCCGACGGTCACGCGCTTCTGCCGGCGGCTCGGCTGCCAGAGCTTTGCCGATTTCAAGGTGAACCTTGCCCGCACCGCCTATGTCGGCGTGCGCTACCTCAATCCGGAAGCCGAGAGCACGAAGCCGGCGGATGTTGCGGCGGACGTCATCACCAAGGCGCAGAATGCGCTTTATCTCGTTCACCGGGCGCTCGATCCGGACATGCTCGAAAAGGCGGCGGACAGGCTGTCGCGAGCGGAAATGCTTTACGCCTTCGGTTCCGGTGGCAATTCCTCGATGGTCGCCGGCGAGATCCAGAACCGGCTGTTCCGGCTCGGCGTCCGGGTGACGGTCAGCAACGACCACGCCATGCAGCTGATGATGACGGCGGCGGCCCGCTCGAACGACGTGATCATCGGTTCGTCTCTCTCCGGCCGCAACGGCGAGCTCGTGCGCTGCTTCAATCTCGCCCGCGAGAACGGCATTGCGACCATTGCGCTCACCCAGAGTGACAGCCCCGTCGCCCGAGCAGCCGAGATCGTGATCGGCATCGACCTGCCGGAGGGAGAGAACATCTTCCGTCCGACATCGACCCGGTTCGCCTACCTCGCCGTTGTCGATGTGCTGGCGAGCCTCGTCGCCTACCGCAACCGCAAGACCTCGCAGATCACCCTGCGTCACATCAAGCAGCAACTGGTCGAACATCGCGACGGCGACGACCGGCAACCTCTGGGAGATTAGCCTTGTCCACGATCCGCTCGTCCTCCTGCCTTTGCGGTGCGCGGCTGTGAACCGCTCCGTTGCCGTCGTGACGGGCGCGGCCGGCGACATCGGGCGGGCGATCGCCGCACGACTCGCCGAAAGCCATGACGCCGTCATGCTTCTCGACATCGATGCCGAGGCTTTGCGGGACGCGGCCGAGAGCGCGACAGCGCCGGAGCGGATGGTTCCCGCCGTCTGCGACGTCACCAGCGAGGAGAGCCTCGCCGATGCCGCCAGCCGCGCGGCACGGCTGGGGCGGGTGAAGACGCTCGTCAACAATGCCGGTGCGGCACGCGCCGTCAGCCTGCACGATACCGACGGCGAGATCTGGCGGAAGGACAGCGCGCTCAACCTCGAAGCGCCGTTCCTCTGCTTCCGCGCCTTCGAGGACGTGCTGAAGGAGAGCCGTGGATCGGTGGTCAACATCGCCTCGGTGAACGGTCTCGCGGTCTACGGCCATCCCGCCTACAGCGCGGCCAAGGCCGGCCTCATTCATCTGACGAAGCT
>DATGWU010000385.1:0-4883 GCA_035299345.1 Rhizobium sp. | reverse complement strand
CGCCCGACGGCAGCTTCGCCGTCTTCCACGACTGGACGCTCGACTGCCGGACCGAGGCAAGCGGGGTCACCGAGGAAACGCCGATGGCGCGACTGAAGCAGCTGGACATCGGCTACGGCTATACCGCAGACGGCGGCGCGACCTTCCCCTTCCGTGGTCGCGGTATCGGCATGATGCCGACGCTGACCGAGGTTCTCGACATGCTGCCGGAGGGGCGCTTTCTCGTCAATTTCAAGAGCCGCCGCGCCGAGGAGGGCGAAACGCTGGCAAGGCTGCTGAATTCAAATGCCGCCTATCGCGCCGCGGTGTTTGCCATCTACGGCGGCGGCGAACCGACCGAGGCCGCCATCGCGGCAGTGCCGGGTCTCGAGGGCTACAGCGCGCGGAGTGCGAAGGAATGCCTGCTCGGCTATCTGGCACTCGGCTGGAGCGGTTACATGCCCGCAGACTGCCGCAACACGCTCGTGCCCGTGCCGGTCAATTACGCCTTCCTGCTGTGGGGTTGGCCGGAAAAGTTCTACAACCGCGTGCGGGCGGCCGGCTCTGACGTCGTCCTGCTCGGAGCCTACGAGAAAGGCGACACCGGCAGTGCCGGTATCGACGACGTCGAGACGTGGGGCATGGTGCCCGCCGGCTTCCCGGGTTTTATCTGGACCAACCGGATTGAAAAGGCCCGCACCTATGCCGAGGAAAGCGGCTTCTGCGCAAAGTCCGGCGAAGGCGGCGGATGCCGATTCGGCGTCCTGCCCTCGTCCCCGGTCAGATGACGAGGTTGGCGAGAATCTCGTTCTCTGTGATGTCCTCGAAACCAAGCCCCGCCCCTTCGAAGCGACCGACGAGTTCCTGGAAGTTCCGCCGGTCCTTCGTCTCGATGCCGATCAGGATGGAGCCGAAGTTGCGCGCCGACTTCTTCAGGTATTCGAAGCGGGCGATGTCGTCGTCGGGTCCGAGCAGGTTCAGGAAATCGCGCAGTGCGCCGGGTCGTTGCGGCAGCCGCAGGATGAAATATTTCTTCAGCCCCGCATAGCGCATCGCCCGTTCCTTGACGTCCGGCAGGCGTTCGAAGTCGAAATTGCCGCCGGTGACGATCGCCACCACGGTCTTGCCCTCGATCGCCTCGCGCGGCAGTAGTTCGAGGGCGGCGATCGACAGCGCGCCTGCCGGCTCCAGCACCACGCCTTCGATGTTCAGCATGTCGGTGATCGTGACGCAGATCGCATTTTCCGGCACCACCTGCACCTGTTCGGGCGCGAAGTGCTTCAAGGCCGCAAAATTGAGATCGCCGATACGGGCGACCGCCGCGCCGTCGACGAAATTGTCGACCCTGGCGAGCGTCACGACCTCGCCGGCCTCGAGACTCTTCCTGAGGCTCGGCGCTCCGGCCGGCTCCGCAAGCAGAAAGGCATCCAGCGGCAGTGTCTCGGAGAGATAGCCGGTAATTCCGGACGACAGACCGCCGCCACCGACCGGAATGGCGACGAGATCGATCGTTTCGCCTTCCGGCAATTGCTCCTCGATCTCGGCGGCGACCGTCGCCTGCCCTTCGATGATGTCGGCGTCGTCGAACGGCGGCACCATATGGCCGCCGATCGCCTCCACATGTTCGCGGGCAGCCGCATAGCACTGGTCGAAGATATCGCCGAAGAGGCGGATGGTGATGAATTCACCGCCGAAGATGCGGGTCTTGTCGATCTTCTGCTGCGGCGTCGTCACCGGCATGAAGACCACGCCCGGCACACCGAAATGGCGGCAGACGAAAGCAAAGCCCTGCGCGTGATTGCCGGCCGACGCGCAGACGAAGGTGGTATTGCCGCCGCCTGCGGCGATGACCTTGCGGAAGAAATTGAAGGCGCCGCGAATCTTGTAGGAACGGACCGGCGTCAGGTCTTCCCGCTTGAGGTAGACCTTCGCCCCGAGCCTTGCGCTCAGGTGCTCGTTGAACTGCAGGGGAGTTGCCGGGAATATCTCCCGCATGGCCTCTGCGGCCGCCCGCACGTCGTTGCGCGTCACGTCATCCATCCATTGAAAAATTACACTTCTCCCGCTATGGCATATGCCCATTGCGGAGACAAAGGTTCTTTCCGCGGCACCGCGAACGGGAGCCCTCATTGAACGCAAGCCTTTTCCGCTTCTCGATATACATCGCCGCCATCTGCGGGCTCTATCTTGCAACGGCGATGCTCATCCCAGCGATGGTGGACCTCTACTACGGTCACGCGGACTGGCGGGTTTTCGCGCTCTGCTCCTTCATGGTGGGCGGTCTCTCGCTGATGACGGCGATGGCGACCCGCTGCCCGCCGCCCGTCTTCACCAAGCGACTGGGCTTCCTGCTCGTCAACCTGCTCTGGGCCGTCTTTTCGCTGATCGGCGCGGTCCCCCTGATGTTCGCAGGCCCGGGGCTGACGTTCCCGCAGGCGCTGTTCGAGGCCATTTCCGGCATCACGACGACCGGCTCCAGCGTCATCGTAGGACTGGACCACATGCCGCCGGGCCTGCTGATGTGGCGCTCGCTGCTTGCCTGGCTCGGCGGTATCGGCATCGTCGCGCTCGGTCTCTTCGTGCTGCCGTTCCTGCGGGTCGGTGGCATGTCCTTCTTCAAGATGGAATCCTCCGACATCGCCGACAAGCCCTTCGCGCGGCTTGCCACCTTCACCCGCGCCTTCTTCGGCATTTATGTCGGCATCACCGTCGCCTGCACGATCGCCTACGATTTCGCCGGGATGAGCCATTTCGACGCGATCAATCACGCCTTCACCACCGTTGCGACGGCGGGCTTTTCCACCCATGACGCATCCTTCGGTTACTTCAGAAGCGATCTCATCCTGTGGGTATCGACTTTCTTCATGGCGGTCTGCAGCCTGCCCTTTTCGATCCTGATCGTCTTCATCGTCAGGGGGCGCCTCGATTCGCTGCGAGACCCGCAGATCGTGGTCTTTCTCGCCTATCTGGGCGCATTCTCCCTTGCGACCGCGGTCTACCACCACCTCGTCAACGCCGTCGAATTCGACACCGCGCTCACCCACGCCTTCTTCAACTTTTCTTCTCTTCTCTCCACGACCGGTTTCGCCAGCGAAGACTACACGCTCTGGGGACCGTTCGTCGTGATGGCCGCCTTCTTCGCGACCTTCATGGGCGGATGCTCGGGCTCAACCGCCGGCGGCATCAAGTCGTATCGCTTCGTCATTCTCGCCAATATCGTGATCATCGGCCTGAAGAAACTCATCTATCCGAGCGCCGTCTATTCGGTCCGTTACGGCCGGCAGACGGTGGAGCCGGAAACCCAGCGCACGGTCTTCCTGTTCTTCAGCGCCTATCTCTTTCTCTGGGTCGTGGGATCGATGGCCATGAGCGCTTTCGGCTACGATTTCCTCACAGCAACCTCTTCGGTCATCACCGCTCTGTCGAACGTCGGGCCGGGTGTTGGCGAAATCATCGGTCCGGCCGGCAATTTCTCGACGATGAACGAGCCCGCGCTCTACCTCCTCTCGCTGATGATGCTGCTCGGTCGTCTCGAGGTGCTCACCGTCCTCGTGCTGCTGATGCCGATGTTCTGGCGAACCTGAAGACGGCCTCTTGACGGGCGCCTTTTTTGGAAGAACTCTCGACATCATCGGGGACGGGAGGGCTTTTCAAATGTCAATTCTTCGTAGCGGGAACCGCCGTCGGTTCCGCCGCACCTGCGGCCTTCTCTGCGCATCGCTGCTTGCTGGTTTCCCGGCGGCAGCCGGTCCGCTGGCCGACGCCGCCAAGGTGGCGGAGGAGAAGGCGGCCTCCGGCGATGTCGTCGGGGCTTACGAGACGCTCGCCGAAGCGACTGCCGATTTCGCCATGACGCTTCCCTTTACGGTCAAGAAGGCGGTGTTCGTCACCGGAAAGCCGAGCGCTTACGGCGCATACGACGAACGGTCCGGTTCGGTCTTCAAGGCCGGAGAGCCGCTCGTCACCTATGTCGAACTCCTCGGCCTCGACTGGAAGCCCGTCGAAGGCGGCAAGCGCCAGTCGAACTTCACCGTCGACCTCGCGATCACCGACACCTCCGGTCAGACGCTTGCCTCTCAGGAAAACTTCGGAAACTTCACCTTTACCGGCTTCGTGCGCAACCAGGAGATATTCACACACCTGACGCTGGACGTGAGCGGCGCCGACCCCGGCAACTATGTGTTGCGCTACACGATCAAGGATACGGTCGGCAGCAACACCGCGACGGTGGAGCAGCCCTTCACGCTGGCTGCGCAATAGAAGATCGAGGCCGCTTGCCTATTGGTGCGGACGACGGGGGTCGAACCCGTACGGATCGCTCCGAGGGATTTTAAGTCCCTTGCGTCTACCAGTTTCGCCACGTCCGCGCGGCTTCTGTTTCAACGAGTTGATCGCAATCGTCAAGGGTGCCCGCGGCGATTGCGATCTTCTGTGGCTGCGCTCGCATCAGTCCTCGAACGAGACGCCGAGTTCGGTCGGGGTACGCCAGCGCACAGCGCAGTTGTGACGTTTGCCGTCCTCGAAGTTCAGTCCGAAGGAATCGGGAATACCCGCCGTCGAAGGCAACACCAGCTTGGCGCCGCCCGGCGAGAGATTTCGCGCCATGCAGTCCATCGTCGAGAACCCGTTGTTGAAAACGATCCGCGCACCCTTGAGCGAGCGCAGGCGTGGCTCCGCCCTCTTGTCGTCCATCGCGTCCTACCCCCTGCCGAGAACATGCAATATCACGCATAATACATACAACGCACGGAGGATTGCGCCAGTGCAAATTGTTGTCCCGGCAAACAAAAAAAGGCGCGGGAACATGTCCCGCGCCTTGAATATCGAACGACTGAAAAATCAGGCGAGCTTGGTCGCGATGCGCGCCACGTGCGCGCCCTGGTAGCGGGCGCCCTCGAGCTCGA
>DATGWU010000384.1:0-9568 GCA_035299345.1 Rhizobium sp. | reverse complement strand
ACGCCTTCACCCTCTACCGCGGCATCGTGCTCGGCATCGCCGGCCTGCTCGCGGTGTTCCTGACGATCCTCTTCGTGGTGAAGGGCACCTCGATGCTGCCGGCAGCGGCGGCGCTTGCCTGGGCGGTGCTCGCCTATATCTGCGTCGACTTCGGCTTCATCGACAAGCTGATCGGCATCACCACCGTGGACCAGCGAATATGGCGGGCCGGCGCGGAGGTGGCGCTCGCCTCCAGCCTGGTGATCTTCCTCTTCACCTACCTCAACCTCAACCGCTGGCACGTGCATCTCGGCTACGCGACCTTCGCCTGGGTGCTCGGCCTCGGCCTCGTCTTCGGCGTGGCGATCTACGATCCGTCGATCGCGGCCGGCATCGCCCGCCTCTCCTTCGCGCTGACGGCAACCGCCGGCATCGCCCTCATCGTCTATCTCGGCTTCAACCGTTACGACCGGGCGATCCTGCTGGTCCCCTCCTGGGCGCTGATCCTCGTCTGGCTGTTCGGCGGCTGGCTGACCGTCACCGGCCAGCTCGACAACGACATCATCCAGCCGGCACTCGGCGGCGGCCTCGTGCTGATCGTTCTGCTGATCGGCTTCACCGTCATGCAGCACGCCTTTGCCGGCGGCGCCTACCAGCAGGGCCTCTTTTCCGATCTCGAACGGCAGGCGCTGGCGCTGAGCGGCTCCGGCGACACCGTCTGGGACTGGGACGTCGCCCGCGACCGCGTCGTCACCAGCCCCGACATTTCGGTGCGGCTCGGCCTCTCCCCCGGCACGATGCACGGGGCGGCGCGCAACTGGCTGCCGCGTCTCCACCCGGACGACCGCGACCGCTTCCGCGCCACGCTCGACGTGCTTCTGGAACACCGCAAGGGCCGCTTGAACCACGAATTCCGCCTGCGCGCCGAGGACGGTCATTTCCATTGGCTGCAGATCCGCGCCCGTCCGGTGCTCGGCTCCAACGGCGAGGTCATCCGCTGCGTCGGCACGATCGTCGACGTCACCGAGCAGAAGAACTCGATCGACCGGCTGATGCAGGATGCGATGCACGACAACCTGACCGGCCTGCCGAACCGCGAGGTCTTCCTCGACCGGCTGCAGTCGGTGCTGGCGCTCACCAATGACGGCGACAATATTCGCCCGACGGTCATGGCGATCGACATCGACCGCTACAAGCAGGTCAACGACTCGCTCGGGATCGCCGCCGGCGACAACATCCTGATTGCGCTGACCCGTCGGCTGCGGCGGCTCCTGAAGCCGCAGGACACGCTCGCCCGCATTTCCGGCGACGAGTTCGGCCTCATCCTCGTTTCCGAGCGCGATCCGGCCAAGGTCGCCGATTTCGCCGACGCCGTCAGCAAGGCGATCATGGTGCCGATCAGCTTCGCCAACCGCGAGGTCATCCTGACGGCCTCGGTCGGCCTCGTCTCCTGGGTTGACCAGCAGGAGAATGCCGCGGGCCTTCTCTCCGACGCGGAGCTTGCCATGTACCGCGCCAAGCGCGCCGGCGGCAACCGCGTCGAGCCCTTCCGCCCGGCCTTCCGCACCTCGGGCACCGACCGGCTGCAGCTCGAAACCGACCTTCGCCGGGCAATCGAGCGCAAGGAACTTTCGATCGTCTACCAGCCGATCGTGACGCTCGCCGATGGCGAGATCGCCGGCTTCGAGGCGCTGATGCGCTGGGATCATCCGAAGCGCGGCAACATTCCGCCGTCGGAATTCATCCCGATTGCGGAAGGCTCCGATCTCATCGAGCCGCTCGGCATGTTCGCGCTGGAGCGCGCGACCTCGGACCTCGTCGACTGGGAACGGCAGACCGGCCATGTGCCGATCTTCGTCTCGGTGAACCTGTCGAGCGCACAGCTCCTCAGCAGCGAGCTCTACAACGACATCCGCTCGATGCTCGCCAAGACCCAGTGCGAGCCGAACCGCATCAAGCTCGAACTCACCGAGACGGTGATGATGGCGAACCCGGAACAGGCGCGCCTCGTGCTCGGCAAGCTCAAGGAGCTCGGCATCAGCCTGGCGCTCGACGATTTCGGCACCGGCTATTCCTCGCTCGTCTATCTGACGCGCTTCCCCTTCGACACGATCAAGCTCGACCGGGCGCTCGTCTGCGCCGAAGGCGACAAGCGCGAAGTGATGCTGCGCTCGGTCGTCACCATGGCACGCGAAATGGAGATGACGCTGGTCGCCGAAGGCGTGGAGACCGACGAAGCGGCCAAGGCGCTCGCCGACCTCGGCTGCCAATACGGCCAGAGCTATCTCCTCGGCCCGCCGATCGGCGCCGAATCCGTCCAGAAGCTGCTGCGGGAGCGCTTTCCGCTGACCAAGCGGGCGTAAGCGCGAGACGCACCATGCCGGGGACTTTGATCTCCGCTCGATAGAGGCCACAAGGGAGCGACGGCCCTTCCTGCGCCTACTGCCTCAGCGACCGGCTCTCTCCGGCGGACCGCAAGGCATCTGTCCGAACGCCGCTCAGGTTCTCTGGAAGGCGACGTGCAAGCCGAGACCGACAAGCACCGCACCGCCTGCCCTTTGCAGGTTGCGCTGGAGGGAGGAGATGCGCGACAGCCGCTCGGTGACCAGGCCGGCCGCCAGCACACAGGTCACATCCGCGAACGAGAACATCAGGTTGACCGTGGTTCCAAGGACGAGAAACTGCATCCAGACCGGCAGCGTCGCGCCGGCATCGACGAATTGCGGCAGGAAGGAAAGGAAGAAGATTGCCGTCTTCGGGTTCAGCACCTCGACAGTGACACTTTCCAGAAAGGCATGACCTGCGGACTTCACCGCCGGAACCTGCGGCTGCCCCAGCGATTGCGAGCGGCGGCTGCGGAACATGCGAATGCCGAGAAAGATCAGATAGGCGGCACCGGCCAGCTTCACGACCAGATACAGAAGCGGCACCAGATGGAACAGGATCGACAGGCCGGCGGCAGCGGCGATCACATGGGCATAGCAGCCGAGATGGATGCCGAGTGTCGCCATCAGGCCGGCGCGCCGGTCAGCGGCGACCGTTCGGGCCGCGACATAGAGCATGGCCGGCCCCGGAATGAAGGCGAAAACCGCCGTCGTAACGAAAAACGCCAGCAGGATGTCGATGGAGGGCATCGGGTCTCTCGCCTTTCGGGCAAAGCGTTGCGTGTGCCGCTACCCTAGATTGCCGCACAGGAAAACGCCAGAGGGGTACAGACGAAGAACCGCCCGCCGCTGTCCGTCAGGCGTGACCGGCGTCGGCGGACAGCATGGCGGGGGTGACGCCCATCAGGGCGAGTGCGCGCTCGTATTTTCCTTCGAGCGCACGGTCGAAGATGATGTCCTCGGTCGCCGGGCAGTTGAGCCAGCCGTTGTTGGCGATCTCGTGTTCGAGCTGGCCCGGTCCCCAGCCGGCATAGCCGAGCAGCATGGTCGCCCGGCGCGGCCCGCGGCCGTCGGAAATGGCCCGCACGATGTCGAGCGTCGCCGTCAGCGAAATGTCGTCGCTGACCGGGATGCTGGAGTCGCTCAGGTAATCGTCGGTGTGCAGCACGAAGCCGCGGCCGACTTCGACCGGGCCGCCGCTCTGGATCGGGAAGTCGCGGGCGTGCTCCGGCAGCATGATGGCGTCGGCGCGGTCGATCATCTCGAGGTGCAGCAGCACATCGGCGAAGGTCAGCGATTGCGGGCGGTTGATGATGAAGCCCATGGCGCCGGCCTGCGAATGGGCGCAGATATAGACCACCGAACGGACGAAATTGCCGTCCGCCATGCCGGGCATGGCGATGAGCAGCTGCCCGTCGAGATAGCTGCGCTCGCGGTTCTTTGCTAAAGACGAGAAGGGCATCCTACCTCCAACTGCCTCTACGAGGCCTTCGGCGCCACGCGCTCGGTCTTCGACATGCACTAAAAAGAAGATGGGGCATCGGCCGCGATCTATCAACCAAAAATGATCGCAGGCTATCGAGCGTGACTAGAATTGACCCAAAATGGACGCTAAGTCCATGTGACATGTTCGCGCCCTTTCTCTCTCGTCTCGTCCCGTCCGCCCTTACGGTGATGCTTGCCGCATCACTGGCGCCGGCATTCTCCGCGCATGCCGCGTCGAGCGACTGGGCCCTCAACGAGGGCGGACGGATGCGGCTCGTCGTCCTCCCGGCCGATGCGGAGGGCCGCCGCCAGGCCGTGCTGCAGATCGAGCCGGAGCCCGGCTGGATCACCTACTGGCGCGAACCCGGCGACAGCGGCGTTCCGCCCGCCGTGACGATGGCGCCTTCGGGCGGTTTCGCGCTTGAGCGGATCGACTTCCCGGTGCCGAAGCGGATCGACGCCGGCGGCCTCACCGATATCGGCTACGACCATGCCGTGGCGCTGCCGCTTTCGCTTTCCGGACCTCCGGCAGGACAAGGCGCAACACTGGAGGCGACCGCCTTCATCGGCCTCTGCAAGAACATCTGCATTCCCTTCCAGGCGGCTCTCGCGGTCAACCTGCCGGTAAACGAGGCTGCCGACGCGGACGAAGCCCGCATCGTCGCCGACGCGCTCGAGAGCCTGCCTGCGAAGGCCGCACCCGATTTCGCCGTCGAGCGCCATGCGATCAGCGCCGATCTCAAGCGCCTGACGCTCGAGGTCTCGCTCCCCGAGGGTGCGAAGGAGGCGCAGGCGATCATCACCGGCCCGTCCGGCTACGTCTTCTTCGCCTCCACGAGCGCACCCGGGGCCGGCGGCAAGACGGTCATCGAGGTGCCGATCGGACACCTGCCGAAGAATTACGCGATCACCGGCAAGCGCTGGGACGCACTGGTGATCGCCGGCGGACGGGCGATCGAGACCGTCCTTGCCTTTGACTGACGTCAATTTATAGTCCCCCGGCACACCCCACCGCCACAACGATCCCCGCAGAGGAGAAGCCAAATGACGATCGCGATCGGAGACAAACTGCCCGCGGCCACCTTCAAGGAAAAGACACCGGACGGCCCCGTCGAGATCACCACCGACGCGCTCTTCAAGGGTAAGCGGGTCGTCGTCTTCGGCGTGCCCGGCGCGTTTACGCCGACATGCTCGCTGAACCACCTGCCCGGCTATCTGGAAAACCGCGACGCGATCCTCGCCCGCGGGGTCGACGACATCGCCGTGGTCTCGGTCAACGACTGGCATGTGATGGGCGCCTGGGCGCAGGCCTCCGGCGGCACCGGCAAGATCCACTTCCTCGCCGACTGGGACGCCTCCTTCACCACCGCGCTCGGCCTCCAGGCCGATCTCTCCGCCGGTGGCCTCGGCGTGCGCTCCAAGCGCTATTCGATGCTGGTCGAGGACGGCAAGGTCAAGACGCTGAACGTCGAGGAGATGACGAGCCAGGCAACGGTATCCTCCGCCGCGACGATGCTCGAACAGCTCTGACGGATCGTCACGACAGAGACCGCGGCGGGCCCTGCTCGCCGCTTCTCATACTTCCATGTCGAAGACCAGAAGGCCGGAAAGCCCGCCGTCGGTTGCGCGCACGATCCGCTCCGCGACTTCCATATGGGCGGGATGCTGCAGGTAATAGTCCCGCACCTCGGCATCCTCGAAGGTGACGATGAAGCCGTCGACGAAGCCGCCGTCGAGCCCTTCCGTCGAGACATTCGGCCCGCAGGCCACTTCCACGATGCCGGGGATGACGTCCTTCAGCGCGGCGATGCCCGCATAGATCGCCTGTTTTTCGGCGGCTTGCGTGGCCGCCTTGAAGCGCAGGAATACGCAATGCCGGATCATGTGGACCTCCCCTCCGTCACGTCAGCGCAAACAATAGGGACGGCTCGGGCTTTGACAAGCCGCCAAATCACCGCGGCCGGAGAAAGCCGTGGATGGCGGCGGCGCGCCCGCGGGTTCAACGCCCTCTCTTGAACGGCTCCATGCCGAGGCGGGCGAGTTCGTCGGCGCGCTCGTTCTCGGGATGGCCGGCATGGCCCTTGACCCAGTGCCAGGTCACCTTGTGGCGGCTGCGCGCCTCCTCCAGCGCCTGCCAGAGCTCGGCATTCTTCACCGGCTTCTTGTCGGCCGTCTTCCAGCCGTTCTTGCGCCAGCCGAAGATCCACTTCGAGATGCCGTCCATCACGTATTTGCTGTCGGTGTGGAGATCGACCTCGCAGGGCGATTTGAGCGCGTTCAACGCGCTGATCGCCGCCATCAGCTCCATGCGGTTGTTGGTCGTCTCCGCCTCGCCGCCGGAGAGTTCCTTCTCGACGCCGTTGTAGCGCAGCACCGCGCCCCAGCCGCCGGGACCGGGATTGCCGGAGCAGGCGCCGTCGGTGAAAATCTCGACATGCTTCATGCGCTTGCGAGCCCGTATTCGGCGGCGGAGGCCACCTGCCGGTGGAAGCGGAGCTTCCGCAGATATTCGATCGGGTCCTTCTTGACGACGAGCGCGCCTGCCGGCGTCGTCAGCCAGTCGTAGAGCCGCGTCAGGAAGAAGCGCAGCGCCGAACCGCGCGCCAGAACCGGCAGGGCGGCAATCTCCGCCGCACTCAGCGGACGCACGGCGTTATAACCGTCGAGCAGCGCCATGCCCTTGGTGATGTTGTAGGAACCGTCCTTCTCGAAGCACCAGGCATTCACGCAGATCGAGACGTCGTAGGCGAGCATGTCGTTGCAGGCGAAGTAGAAATCGATGAGGCCGGAGAGCTGGTCGCCGAGGAAGAAGACGTTGTCCGGGAAGAGGTCGGCATGGATGACGCCCTCCGGCAGATCCTTCGGCCAGTTGTCTTCGAGGAAGGCGAGTTCGCCGCCGATCTCCTCCCTGAGGCCGCTCAGCACCTCGTCGGCGCGGCCGGCGGATTTGGCCCAGAGCGCCTGCCAGCCGTCGAGCGAGAGCGCGTTCGGCCGGCGGAGCGCAAAGCCGTCGCACGCGAGATGCATTTCGGCGAGCGCCTTGCCGACCTCGCGGCAATGGGCGGGTTCCGGCTTTCGCAGCCACATGCCTTCGAGGAAGGTGATGAGGGCGGCCGGCCGGCCGGACAATTCGCCGAGCAACGCGCCGTCATGGCGCGGCAGCGGCAGCGGGCAGTTGACGCCGCGCGAGGAGAGATGGTGCATCAGCCCGAGGAAGAACGGCAGGTCGGCCTTCTCCACCCGCTTCTCGTAGAGCGTCAGGATCAGCGAGCCGGCGGTCGTGTGCAGCAGGAAGTTGGAATTCTCCACGCCCTCGGCGATGCCCTTGTAGGACATCAGCTCGCCGGCGTCGTACTGCCTCAGGAAGGCCTTGAGGTCGACCTCGTTGATATCGGTATAGACTGCCATGATCCGTCGTCGGTTTGTCGGTGCTTCGTGAAGGCATACAGCGGGCGGATGGCGAGCACCAGCCCCGCGGCTGGCCGGGGCACAGGAATCGGACACCTTCGTGTCGCCGATAGAAAACGCACGGAGACGGCAAAAATGTCTTCAGGAATTTCCATTGAAAACGTTGATACAATTTCCGCTGTTCACACGAGAATCCAGCATTTCTCAGGGGCCCGAGAAAGAAGAGGGATCATAGAAATTCGGAAAAGCCCTTGTATTTTTTCAGGAAAGCCATATCTTAGCGTCATCGCACCTTGCTAGCGACTTTTGTACAGGGCCTTTTGCGCCCTTTCAGATTTCCCTTCATCGTCGATTTATCAGATCGGCCTTCCCGGCCGGGCCCACATGCGATTGAAAGGAATTGTCATGAATACAGGTACAGTAAAGTGGTTCAACAGCACTAAGGGCTTTGGATTCATTCAGCCGGACAACGGCGCACAGGACGTTTTCGTCCACATTTCCGCTGTCGAACGCGCTGGTCTGCGCGGCCTCACCGAAGGCCAGAAGATCAGCTACGACATCGTGCAGGACAAGCGCTCCGGCAAGAGCTCTGCAGACAACCTGCAGGCTGCTTAAGGATTATCATTGTCCGCGTGACCACGGATGTACTGGCACGCAGGGACAATGAAGTGGAAGGTCGGGATCAAACCCGGCCTTTTGTTTTTCGATCGACGAGGGGAGCTTGATGAGCAAGCCTGCTTATCGGACCGGCGACACCGTCGTCCTGAAACGGGGCATCTTCCGCAAGGATGAAGGCCAGCGCCGCTGCCGCATCAGCGCGGTCCTGCCGGAAGCGCAGGGGTTTGCCCAATACCGCGTCCAGTTCAGCGACGAATGCTTCGCCCGTCATATCACGGAAGCCGACGTCGACAGGACGGAAACACCGGCGTCGCCGGGCGCCACGCCTTCGGTTCGCGCCGACGGCGAGGCCAGATGGATCAATCCGATTTCCATTAGAATCAAGAAATAACAGCCGCCACGCGGCGCAAGGAGAGGTTTTTGCAGGTACTCGTCAGAGAGAACAATGTCGAACAGGCACTGCGTGTGCTCAAGAGAAAGATGCAGCGGGAAGGCCTCTTCCGGGAAATGCGCGACCGGCGCGCCTACGAGAAGCCTTCGGAGAAGCGTGCGAGAGAAAAGGCCGAGGCGATCCGCCGCGTCCGCAAGCTCGCCCGCAAGAAGGCGCAGCGCGAAGGCCTGCTGCCTGCGCCGAAGAAGAAAGTCGTGCGGGCGCGTTGAGCGTCCTTACGTCGCAAGGCAGCCGTGCCGGCTGCCTTTCCCCTCCAGACAGGGAGAAATGACATGACTGCAACCAAGGAAGCGTTCTTCAAGCCCAACAAGATGTCTGCGCAGGAGAAGGCGGCGCAAACCGACGCCACCGCACGCGACATTCTCGCCGCCGAAGTCCAGGCGCGGGAGAAGAAGACGGAACGACTGCGGGCTCTGCGAATGGCGCAGCCTGTCGAGAGCCAGCCGGCCAAGGCCGCAAAGAGCCGGACGCGCAAGGCCGTCGCTCAGCACTCCTGAAATTTCGACTGCCGCATGGCCGGCCCCGCCCGATGCCGCCTCGCGCGAGCGGGCCGGCCGACGGTAACGGACGGGCTCCAGACCGGCCTCAGCTCGCCAGAAAGCGGCAGACTTCACCGGCCAGCGTTCGCAGGAAGGCAGCGCGGTCCGGATGCGCGTCGACAATGTGCGGCGGCAGCTCGTTCATGAAGGTGAAGTGCCCGGCACCTTCGACCACGCGGATATCGACCGGGACCACACCATCCATCGCATCCTTGAGGAACGCGGCCTGCGCCGGCGGCGTGATCGTGTCCATGTCCCCCACCCAGACCTGAACGGGCACCTTGACGACCGACAGGCAGCCGGGCTGCCTGAAGAAATCGGTCGGCGGTGCGAGGAGCCCCAACCGGTCGAAAGGATATCCCTCCGCGGCCCTCACCCGCTCTCCCGACAAAGTATCGGCTTCGGCACCGGCAAGAAGCAGCAGCGCCACCGTTCCGATCGAATGTCCTAGACCCGCAACCGGCAGACCGGACGGGCAATGCCTGTCTGCGGCGAGCGCCAGCCTTCGTTGGCGCTCGGAAAGCACGGCCGCGGTGGGAGCCGGCGCTGCAAGCATGTCGAAATGGGGCGCGACGACCAGCATCCCCTCGTCGGCGAGCGCCTGCAGGAGCCCGAGATGCCGCAGCGGATTTCCGCCGCGGCCCGCGGCGAAGAGAACGCATCGGCTGGCCGACGACGGCTTCAACACCGTCACCTCGAAAGTG
>DATGWU010000383.1:0-5983 GCA_035299345.1 Rhizobium sp. | reverse complement strand
ACCGCGCGGTCGAGGCGCTCCGCGTCTGCGCGGCAAAACTCTCCGGCCGGCAGATCCGTCGCATGCGCCTGATCGCCACCGAAGCCTGCCGCGCGGCGGAGAACGGCGAGGAATTCCTGCGCCGCGTGACCATCGAGACCGGCCTCGAACTCGAGATCATCAACCGCGAGACGGAAGCGCGGCTTGCCGTTTCCGGCTGCTCGTCGCTGGTCGGCCGCGAGGCGCGGTCGGTCGTGCTCTTCGACATCGGCGGCGGCTCTTCCGAGATCGCCGTCATCCGCATCGGCGAGAGCCGGTCGAGCCGGCTTGCCAACCACATCACCCACTGGACCTCCCTGCCGGTCGGGGTCGTGACGCTCTCCGAGCGCCACGGCGGTCGCGACGTCACGCCGGAGGTTTTCGAGGCGATGACCGCCGAGGTCGGAGAGATGCTCGCCCGCTTCGACTGCCCGCCGCTCGAAGGTGCGGCAGAAGGCGCCGTGCCGGAGGATTTCCACCTGATCGGCACGTCGGGAACGGTGACTACGCTTGCCGGCGTCCATCTCGACCTGCCGCGCTACGACCGCCGCCGGGTGGACGGGCTCTGGCTCTCGGACGCCGAAGTGAGCGCCATGCAGGCGAAACTGCTCTCCTGGGATTACCAGGGCCGCGCGGCCAATCCGTGCATCGGCCCCGACCGCGCCGACCTCGTGCTCGCAGGCTGCGCGATCCTCGAAGCGATCCGCCGCCGCTGGCCCTCGCCGCGCATGCGGGTGGCCGATCGGGGCTTGAGGGAAGGCCTGCTCACCGACATGATGGCCGATGACGGCGTCTGGCGGCGTGCGCGCAGCCGTCGCCCCTTCCGCGAGCGCGGGCGCTGAACAGGAAAGAACGAAGATGACCAAGGCTCCGATCGCCGGAAACCGCACCGGCCGCAAGCTCGGCCAGAAAGTCAAGAAGACCAAGCTCAAGGCCTCGTCGCGCCGCTGGCTGGAACGGCATATCAACGACCCTTACGTGCAGCGCGCCAAGCTCGAGGGCTATCGCGCCCGCGCGGCCTTCAAGCTGCTGGAAATCGACGAGAAGCACAACATCCTGAAGGGCGCCCGCCGCATCATCGACCTCGGGGCTGCGCCGGGAAGCTGGTCGCAGATCGCGGCGAACGTGACGGGCTCGACCGACGCTGACGTGCGGGTCGCCGCGATCGACTTCCTCGAAATGGCGCCGCTGCCGGGCGTGAAGATCCTGCAGCTCGACTTTCTCGATCCGGAAGCGCCGGCAAAGCTGATCGAAGCCGTCGGCGGCACGCCCGATCTGGTGATCTCCGACATGGCCGCCCCGACCACCGGCCACCAGAAGACCGACCACCTGCGCACCATGCACCTCTGCGAGGTCGCCGCCCATTTCGCCATCGAAGTGCTCGCCGAGGGTGGCCACTTCCTCGCCAAGACCTTCCAGGGCGGTACGGAGCGGGAGCTTCTGACGCTGCTGAAACAGAACTTCCGCCAGGTCGTGCACGTGAAGCCCGGCGCCTCGCGCTCCGAATCGGTCGAGATGTTCCTGCTCGCCAAGGGGTTCAAGGGGCGCAAGCCCGAGGCGACTGACGAGGCCACCGAACAGGACCGGTAAAATCGCTGTGCTCCTCTACGTAACGCTCGGAACCAATGACCTCTTGCGCGCTCAGCGCTTTTATGACGCTGCTCTCACGGCACTCGGATATGAGCGCAGGGTTACCGAGGCGGACGAGGTCGGTTACGCGGCCACCGACGACCTCCGCTGCCGTCTTTGGGTGACGAAGCCCTATGACGGCAAACCAGCCACCTTCGGCAACGGCACGACGGTCGCGATCGAGGCGCCGAGCCGTGCCGCCGTCGACGCCTTCCACAAGGCCGGGCTGGCGAATGGCGGCACCGACGAAGGCCCTCCGGGACTGCGGCCGTTCCATCCGAATTTCTACGCTGCATTCGTCCGCGATCCGGACGGAAACAAGCTCGCCGCCGTCTGCGAGAAGCCGGAATAGGCGCTCACTTCACCGCGACGCTGTCGGGCTCCGGCGCTCGTCCGTGACCCGAGACGTTGGCGCCTGCATCGCGCGGCATGCGCAGGAAGGGCAGGACGGCGAGCAGCGAGAGAGCTGCGACGACCGCGAAGGCGAGATGGAAATCGGCAAGCCCGAGCGCATGGCCCTCGAGTGCCGTGCTTCCCTCGAGAATGGCGGCCGCCGCCGCCACCCCGAGCGCCAAGCTCACCTGCTGCAGGACGGAGCTCATCGAGGTCGCCTGGCTCGCCTTCGCATCGGTGATCTCCGCATAGCTCAGCGCATTGATACCGGTGAAGAAGAAGGAGCGGCAGAAGCCCGCGGCAAGCAGCAGTCCCATGATCAGTGGATAGGGCGTGCCGGGCGTGAAGAAGGCGTTCGCCGCCGTCGTCGCGGCACCGGTGATTGCCGCCGTGATGAGCACGGTGCGGAAGCCGACCGCGGCGAAGACCCGGCGGGCGAGAAACTTGGTGGTGATCGCACCGATTGCGCCGACGAAGGTGATGAGGCCGGACTGGAAGGGCGTGAGGCCGAAGCCGAGCTGCAGCATCAGTGGCATCAGGAAGGGGATTGCCCCGGCGGCGATGCGAAAGATCGTGCCGGCGATGACGGCGGCGCGGAAGGTGGCATTGCGGAAAAGGCCGAGGTCGAGAAGCGGTGCCGGATGGCGTCGCGCATGGCGGACATAGAGGAGGCCGGCGGCAAGGCCGATCGCGGTTGCGCCGATGCCGGCGGCCGGCGGCAGTGCCGGCAGGCTCATCACCGAAAGCCCGAAGACGATGCCGGAGGCGGCAAGCGCGCTCAGCGCGAAACCGCGCCAGTCGATCGGCGGCGTTTCGACGGGCGGCACCTCGGGCAGGTGGACGGTCGCGAGCCAGATGCCGGCAAGGCCGATCGGCACGTTGATCAGGAATATCCAGTGCCAGCTGAAATAGGTGGTGATGAAACCGCCGATCGGCGGTCCGCTCAAGGGGCCGATGAGGCCGGGGATGGTGAGCAGCGCCATCGCCGAGACGAGCTCGCGTCGTTCCGTCGTGCGCAGGAGCACCAGGCGCCCGACGGGTGTCATCATCGCGCCGCCCATGCCCTGCAGGAAGCGGGCCGCGACGAAGGCGAGCAGTGATCCGGAAACGGCGCAGAGAACGGAACCGGCCATGAAGACGAGGATCGCCACGCGGAAGATGATCTTCGCGCCGAACCGGTCGGCCATCCAACCGCTCGCCGGAATGAAGATCGCGAGCGCCACCATATAGGCGGTGAGGGCGAGCTTGAGCGTGATCGGCCCGACGCCGAGGTCGGCGGCGATCGCCGGCAGCGCCGTCGAGATGACGGTCGAGTCCATCTGCTCCATGAAGAGCGCGACGGCGAGGATCAGCGGAACGATGCGGTTCATGCGAGAAGTGCTCACGGGAAAGGAGGGGCGGTCACCGGTGCGTCGCGCGGCGCCCTTTCTAGCCGAGGTCCTTGCGGCTTGCCAGCCGCGAATCGCGCCCGGCGCAGATGGATATTCACGTGTGCGTGACGGGTTCTGGCCGCCCGCGAACCCAAAGAAACCCGGCACCTGTGCGCAGGCCGTTTTTTCTGTTCCCTTCCTGTCATAGACGTGTTACCAGCCCTCGCCAACTTCCACGTTGTCCTGCAGGAGCGGCCGGGCGGACGATTCGTCCCGGAGAGCCACTGCATTTTTTGAAAAGAGGAAATTGGCAATGGCACGCATCGTAATTTCGGCCACGGGAGCCGAAGCCCTGACTTTCGACGATGTCCTTCTGCAGCCGGGACATTCCGAGGTCATGCCGGGGCAGACCAACATCGCGACGCGGATTGCCAAGGATATCGATCTCAGCCTGCCGATCCTCTCCTCCGCCATGGACACGGTAACGGAAAGCCGCCTCGCGATCGCCATGGCCCAGGCCGGCGGCATCGGCGTCATCCACCGCAATCTCACGCCGAGCGAACAGGCCGAGGAAGTCCGCCAGGTCAAGAAGTTCGAGAGCGGCATGGTCGTCAACCCGGTGACCATCGGCCCTGACGCGACGCTCGCCGAGGCGCTCGCGCTGATGAAGGCGCACGGCATTTCCGGCATTCCGGTCGTCGAGAACGGCGGCCGGCCCGGCCGTCTCGTCGGTATCCTGACCAACCGCGACGTCCGCTTCGCCTCCGATCCCTCGCAGAAGATCCATGAGCTGATGACCAAGGAAAACCTGGTCACCGTCAAGGAAAGCGTCGACCAGCAGGAAGCCAAGCGCCTGCTGCACAGCCATCGCATCGAGAAACTGCTGGTGGTCGATGGCGACGGCCGCTGCGTCGGCCTGATCACCGTCAAGGACATCGAGAAGAGCCAGCTCAATCCCAACGCCGCCAAGGATCTGCACGGGCGCCTGCGCGTCGCCGCCGCGATCTCCACCGGCGAAGACGGCCGCGAGCGCGCCGAGCGGCTGATCGACGCCGGTGTCGACGTGATCGTCGTCGATACGGCGCACGGCCACTCGCAGAAGGTTCTGGATGCCGTCAGCGTGGTCAAGAAGATGTCGAACGCGGTGCGCATCATCGCCGGCAACGTCGCGACCGCCGAAGGCACCCGCGCGCTCATCGAAGCCGGCGCCGACTGCATCAAGGTCGGCATCGGCCCTGGCTCGATCTGCACCACGCGCATCGTCGCCGGTGTCGGCGTGCCGCAGCTCGCCGCCGTGATGGCCGCTGCCGAAGAGGCGGCCAAGAGCGACATTCCGGTGATCGCCGACGGCGGCATCAAGTTCTCCGGCGACCTCGCCAAGGCGATCGCCGCCGGCGCCTCCGCAGTCATGGTCGGCTCGCTGCTCGCCGGCACGGACGAAAGCCCGGGCGAGGTCTTCCTCTACCAGGGCCGCTCCTTCAAGGCCTATCGCGGCATGGGGTCCGTCGGCGCCATGGCGCGCGGCTCGGCCGACCGCTACTTCCAGGCGGAAGTGCGTGACACGCTGAAGCTGGTGCCGGAAGGCATCGAGGGCCAGGTCCCCTACAAGGGTCCAGTCTCGGCCGTGCTGCACCAGCTCGCGGGTGGCCTGAAGGCTGCCATGGGCTACGTCGGCGGCCGCGACATCAAGGACTTCCAGGAGAAGGCGACCTTCGTCCGCATCTCCGGCGCGGGCCTGCGCGAAAGCCATCCGCACGGCGTCACCATCACCCGCGAAAGCCCGAACTATCCGGGCGCCGGCGGCTGAGGCGAGTGGATGGAGGGGAGCGGCAGATGGGAGCGAATAAGGTGATCCTGCTGCTGCTCGCCCTCTCGGGCGGTCTTCTCGCCTGGATGTTCCTCGGGCTCGATCCGGAGTTCCAGCACCTCAGCGGTGCGGGGGGCTTCCTCGATGTCCGACTGTCCGGCTACGAGGCCGATGCAGTGCGGGGCCTTCAGGCGGCGCTTGCCGATCCGGCGCGAGCCGAGGCGCGCGACCTGTTCCAACTGATGTATCTCGGCCCGGACCTCGTCCTGCCGCTTGCGCTGACCCTTACGCTCTGCCTGCTCTTTCGCGGCCATGCGCCCGGCGTCGTGCTCTACGGACGGCGCCTCGATGTCCGGCATTCCTGGCTGCTTTGCCTTTTGCCGATTGCATACTGCATCGCTGACTATATCGAGAACATCGGCTTCCTGAGCTATTTCCCGCCGGCCGAGCCGGGTCCGTGGCTCGCCGAAAACCTGCCCAACGTCCTTCCGTGGGTTTCCCGCATCAAGTTTGTCCTGCTGTTCGTGTCCGCGCTGCTTGCCTTGCGGGTCACGCTATTCTCCGGCCGCTCCGCCCGGTAACGAAGATGTGTTGCCCGCAATCGCCGGTGGGCACTATCCTGCCCTGCGGCGCGCCTGCGTTCGGGCCGCCATCCAGATACCCTGAACGGAGGAGCATCATGGACACGCCGAAAGTCACGCAGGCGATGATCGACGCCTATGACGAATATACCCACCTTACGCTCGACCGTCGCGGCTTCATGAAC
>DATGWU010000382.1:0-1812 GCA_035299345.1 Rhizobium sp. | reverse complement strand
GGAGGATCGCAGGGCGACGGGCGTCGGGCTGAACGCCGGCTACCCACATCCGGCGACCCTCACCAACATCAACGAGGACTTCAACAAGAACACGGCGGCCAAGAGCGGCTGGAAGATCAACGACTTCAGCAAGCCGATCATTCTCGTCATTAAGAAGAACGTGACGACGCTGACTGAGCTTCACAAGTGGCTCAGGGAGCTCAATGCCTCCGGTGATGGGCGGATCTCTGATGTGCCGATGCTGCTGATCGACGACGAGGCCGACAACGCGTCCATCAACACGAACAAGGAGGATCTCGATCCGACCCGGACGAACGCCATGATCCGGCGCATTCTGGGCCTCTTCGCGAAGTCCTGTTATGTCGGCTACACCGCCACGCCTTTCGCCAACATTTTCATCAATCCCGATGCCTACGGCACCGACGTTCGGGAGGAACTGTTCCCGCGCGACTTTATCTACTGCCTCGACGCGCCGACCACCTACTTTGGTGCCGAAAGAGTGTTCCTGAACGAGGAGACCAGCCGGTCGATCGTGCGGCCGGTCGACGATTGCGAGAACCTCATTCCCTACACGCACAAGAGGGACTACCCAATCGTCGAACTGCCCCCGAGCCTGTATCGGGCGATGGACGGATTCATCATCGCTCGTGCGATCCGCAACCTGCGCGGGCAGGCGAACAGGCACTGCTCCATGATGGTCAATGTGTCGCGCTTTGTGCCCGTGCAGAGGGCGGTGAGGGAGTTCCTCAGCCTCCGGGAGAAGAAGATCAGGGAAGCCGTGCGGGCCAACTACAGAATGCCCGAGTCCGTGTCCTCCGCGAACACCCACATACGGAGGCTGAAAGAGGCCTTCGACGATGAGTATGCCGATGCCGGCTTCACCTGGGAGCAGGTGAAGGGGGCGCTGGACGGCGTGTTCGAGCATCTCCACCTCTACGTCATCAACAGCAAGAGTGACGAGGTGCTCGACTTCTCGAAGTACGAGAAGGAGGGCGTCGGGCTCACGGCCATTGCCGTCGGCGGCCTGAGCCTGTCCCGTGGCCTGACCATCGAGGGACTGACGGTCAGCTACATGTACCGCAACACGAAGATGTACGACACGCTCATGCAAATGGGCCGATGGTTCGGCTATCGGCCCGGCTTCGAAGATCTCTGCCGCGTCCATCTCTCGCAGGATTCCATCAACTGGTACTCACACATCGCGCTGGCTGCCGATGAGCTGACCCAGCAGGTCAAGCGCATGCGCCGCGATGGCCTCAGTCCGCGTCAATTCGGGCTTTATGTGATGGCCCATCCCGACAGCCTGCTGATCACCGCTGCCAACAAGATGCGGGCCGGCGAGAAGGTAACGTTTAGGCAGAACTTCAGTGGCCGCCTGCTGGAGAGCTACATCGTCTCCACCGATGGCGATGTGAATGCTGCGAACTTCGACCTGATCGAACGGTCGTGGCGCGACGGATTCGGTGGCCGTTCGTCGGAGGACACCGGCAAGGGCGTGATCTTCCGCGACGTCGATGTCGAGCGGATCGAGGATTTCCTGAACGCCTTTCAGGCGCACAGTGATTTCGCCGATCGGAAGAGCGACATCGTTGCCTATCTGCGTGCGCTCTCCGAGCAATACCGCTCCGGCGATGTGCTGTTGATCTCGCCCGGTGGTGTGGACGGGGCGTCGCACCGCCTGAACGAGCAGATGCGGGTGGTCGCCCGCCGCGAAGGCACCAGGTGGCAGCTAAACAAGGACCGTGTGGCATCGCGGGGGGACGAAAAGCTGGGACTCTCCGAGGAACAGAAGGACCGGGCCAAGGCGGATGC
>DATGWU010000381.1:0-25327 GCA_035299345.1 Rhizobium sp. | reverse complement strand
AGCCGCGTTCGACACTCTTTTCGAGAAGCGGCGGCAGGGCATCCTCGAGCTTCGATTCCGTCAGATGGTAGAAGAGGATCTCGGCCAAGTCGCCCGCCCTTCCCGTCACGCTTCGTAGTTCGCGCGCACCAACTCGTCCAGGAGCCGGACGCCGAAGCCAGATCCCCAGGAGCGGTTGATCTCGTCGGTCGGCGACCCCATGGCGGTGCCGGCGATGTCGAGATGCGCCCACGGCGTCTCCTGCACGAAGCGCTTGAGGAACTGCGCCGCGGTGATCGAGCCGGCCTGGCGGCCGCCGGTGTTCTTCATGTCGGCGAACTTGGAATCGATGAGCTTGTCGTAATCCTTGCCGAGCGGCATGCGCCACAGCCGCTCGTTTGTCGCCAGACCCGCCGCCAGCAATTGCCCGGAAAGTGTGTCGTCGTTCGAAAACAGGCCGGCATGCAGGTTGCCGAGCGCGACGGTGATCGCACCGGTGAGCGTCGCGAGATTGATCATGAAGGCGGGCTTGAAGCGGTCATTGCAGTACCAGAGCGCATCAGCCAGCACGAGGCGGCCTTCAGCATCGGTGTTGATGACCTCGATCGTCTGTCCGGACATCGAGGTGACGATGTCGCCGGGGCGCTGGGCATTGCCGTCCGGCATGTTTTCCACGAGGCCGATGACGCCGACGGCGTTCACCTTCGCCTTGCGGGCGGCGAGCGTGTGCATGAGGCCAGTGACGGCGGCAGCGCCACCCATGTCGCCCTTCATCTCCTCCATGCCGGCGGCCGGCTTGATCGAGATGCCGCCGGTGTCGAAGACCACGCCCTTGCCGACGAAGGCGATAGGCTTTTCCTTGTGCTTGCCGCCCTTCCACTGCATGACGGCGAGTCGCGGCGGCCTGACCGAACCCTGGGCGACGCCGAGCAACGCGCCCATGCCGAGCTTCTTCATGTCCTTCTCGGTCAGGATGTCGACCTCGACGCCGAGCGCTTCGAGCGCCTTTGCCTTGTCGGCGAACTCTTCCGGCCCCAGCACGTTGGCCGGCTCGTTGACGAGGTCGCGGGCGAGGACTACGCCCTGGGCGACCGCCTCGTTGTCGGCAAAGGCCTTGCGCGCCGCGGACGCCTCGGCGGTGACGATCGTCACCTTGACCTCCTTCGGCTCGGGCTTTCCGTTGCCGTTGTCGTCGCCCTTGCGGGTCTTGTAGGTGTCGAAATCATAGTTGCGCAGCAGCATGCCGAGCGCGAAGTCGGCGGCGGCCTTGCCGTCCGCGTCGAGGCCCGACGCATCGAAGAAGACCGTCACCTTTTCGGCGGACTTGAAGGTGCCGGCCGCCGCACCCCCGGCGCGCAGCCAGTCATGGGCAGTGATCTCGGCTACCTTGCCGAGCCCGAGAACGACGATGCGGTCCGCCGGAGAGCCATGCGGTGCGAGGATGTCGAGCGCGACGCGGGCCTTGCCGGTGAACTTGCCGATCTTGGCGGCCCTGGCGATCACGCCTTCGGGGTCGGCAACGTCGGCTCCGGCGGCCGCGTCTGCTCCTTGAACCTGAAGAAGCACGGCGAGCCCGCCGTTGATCCGGTGGTCCTTGGCAAAGGAAATGTCGAATTTGGAAGACATGGAGACTCCGGGGAAGGTCGAAACGAAAGCCGGGATCATGGCCCTTTCGGTCATGAACGCAAGCGTCAATTGTCCCGACATACCGCTCTTTGCACCGTTGGCAAGACCTGCCGCCTCCCCCTCTTGCCTGCCGGGCAGGGAAGCGGATAGGGTCGCGCCGCCTCGAAAGGACCGGGAACAACCGACGTGAAGATCGACATACAGACCGCAGAGCGCGGGCACCTGCAACAGCCCGGAACGCGAAAGATGCTGCGCGCCGCCGTCGCGCTTTTCGCGCTCTGGTGGGCGCTGCTGCTCGTCTTCTATGTCTGGCCCGACATCGACCGTGCCGTCGCGGGTGCCTTCTTCGAGCCCGGCCCCTGCACCGGTGCCCATGCGCAGAGCACCGTCTGCGGCGGCTTTCCGTGGAGCAAGGATCCGCTCGCCGTCGCCGTGAGGAAGGTGTTCTTCTACGTTCCGGCCGCCGCCGGCGCGCTGCTCCTCGGCATTCTCGTCAACGGCCTCGCCCGACGCAGCGCGGCCTACGGCGCGGCAAGGCTGCAGCAGCTCAGCCTCGCGCTCGCGGCTCTCCTCCTCGGTCCCTATGTGCTCGTGAACCTGCTGCTCAAGAGCTTTTCCGGGCGCCCGCGGCCCTACCAGACCGACCTCTTCGGCGGCGACCTGCCCTTCGTGCCGGCCGGCTCTTTCATGGGGCAGTGCGACAACAACTGTTCCTTCATTTCGGGCGAGGCAGCAGGTGCGGGCTGGGTCGCCTGCCTCCTCCTCTTCCTGCCGGCGAAGCTCCGTCCGGTCCTCGCGCCGCCGATCCTCGTCGTCGCGCTGGTGACACCGGCTATGAGGCTCGCCTTCGGCGGCCATTACCTCTCCGACGTCGTGCTCGGCTGGCTTTCCTCGCTTGTCGTCTTCGCAGCCGTCTTCGCCGTGTTCGAAATATCGCGAAAACGGAAAATTGAGCGGTAGACGGACGAAATTCCGCATCGCTCCTGTCGCCAAATCGTCGCAACCGTCGTAGAGAACCGGTGTCCTCAGTCGCCGGCGCGGCCCGATCGTCACGCCCTCGGGAAATGGAATGAAGCTTCTCGAACACTACATCCTGCGGCGCGTCTTTCAGATGATGCTCACCGCCCTGCTGCCGGTCCTGGCGATCATCTGGACCACGCAGGTGCTTGGGCGAATCAATCTGGTGACCGACAGTGGACAGTCGGTCGGTTCGTTCATGAAGCTCGCCACCCTGATCCTGCCGACCATCATCCCGGCGGTGCTGCCTTTCGCGCTGGTGATCGGCATCACCCAGACGCTTTCGGCGATGAACAACGACTCGGAACTGGCGGTGATCGACGCGGCGGGCGCGCCGCGCAGCATCATCAATCGGCCGATCGTCGTCTTCACGATCCTGCTTTCGATATTCTCCTTCTTCATGGCGAACTTCGTCGAACCGAAGCTGCGGGTCGCAGCCCGCGAGATGGTCGCCGCCGCCTATGCCGATCTGCTGTCGACCGTCATCGAGGAAAAGACCTTCCGCCGCATCGAGGACGGCCTCTACGTGCAGATTTCGGAGAGGCTGTCCGGCCGCGTCCTGAAAGGGCTTCTCGTCGCCGATTCCCGCGACCCGGCCTATGACCTCATCTATTACGCACGCGAAGGCGCCGTCGACGAGACCGGCACCGCACTGGTGATGCGCGACGGCGAAGTGCACCGCAAGGCGCCGGACGGCAACGTCTCGGTCGTGCGTTTTGATTCCTACTCCTTCGACCTTTCGGACCTGACGCAGACGCGCGGCCAGGCCCAGTTGCACGCCCTCGACCGCGACCTGCCCTATCTCTTCAGCCCCGACATGACGGACCCGGACGTCAAGCGGAACTACGGCGAGTATAGGAGCGAGCTGCACAAGCGATTGACGACCTGGACCTTTCCCTTCGTCTTCGCGCTGATCGCGCTCGCCCTTTCCGGCAATGCCCGTTCCCATCGCGAGGCACGCATTCCGCCGATGGCGACGGCGCTGACGATCGCGCTCGTCATCTTCTGGCTCGGCAATTACACGGTGAAGCTCACGGAGAAGAACGAGGCCTATGCGCCTCTCATCTATCTCCTGCCGCTCGTCAGCGGCGGCATCGCGGCGCTGAAACTCTGGCAGGGCAAGGCCTGGCGCCTGCCGCGCCCGCTCTCCGACAGCACGGCGCGCGCCATGCGCGCGATCAACGTGCGGCTTGCCGGCACCGAGACAAGCGGAGAGGAAGAGGTACGATGATCTTCACACTCGGCCGCTACTTCTTCCGCCGCTACATCGTAACGACGCTCTGGTTCTTCGTCGGCGTGACCTCGATCATCTATTTGATCGATTTCAGCGAGACGACAGGCCGGTTCGCGGGCCTCACCGGTTATTCGCTGCCCGGCGTCCTCTATCTGACGGCGCTGCGCCTGCCGCTGATCCTGCAACAGACCATCCCGTTCGTCGCGCTCTTCGTCGGTATGACGACGCTGATTGCGCTCAACCGCAAGTCGGAACTGGTCGTCGCGCGCGCCGCCGGCATATCGGTCTGGCAGTTCATGATGCCCTTCGTCGTCGGGGCGCTGATGGTCGGCCTCGTCACCACGCTGGTCATCAATCCGCTGGCGGCCTGGGGACAGAGCCAGGCATTCAACATCGAATCGACCTGGCGCGAAGCGAGCAACCGCCGCAAGGAGACGACCGCGGTTCCGTGGCTTCGCCAGATCAGCGGCAAGGACGACGTCGTCATCGGTGGAAGGACCGTTCTGGATAACGGCACCCTGATCACGGATGCCGTCCTCATCCACTTCGACAGCGACGGCCGGATCATCCTGCGGCAGGATGCGCGGTCGGCAAAGTTGAAAGATGGTTACTGGCTTCTTACCGACGTCACCGAGACGCGGCCGGGCGAAGTTCCGACAAGGCTCGCGACAGCCAAGGTCAGTACCAATCTGAAACAGGAGTTCGTCCAGCAGCGGCTTGCGCAGCCGGAGACTGTTGCTTTTTATGATCTTTCTCAGAAAATTGCAGTTGCACGATCGTTCGGCGTCTCGACCAAAGCGCTTGAAACGCAGTTTCACTCGCTGCTCTCGCTTCCGTTCCTCCTCGTCGCCATGACCCTGATCGCCGCCACCGTCTCGTTAAAATTCAGTAGATTCAACCAGTCCCGGTCGGTGATTCTGGGTGGAATCCTTTCAGGCTTCGTGCTTTATGTTGTAACCACGCTTGTCAAAGCATTCGGAAGCAGCGGTGTCGTGCCGCCATTCGTCGCGGCATGGGTACCCGTCGTCGTGGCGATGGCACTCGGAGCGACGATCCTGCTTCACCAGGAGGATGGTTAGTGGCGGTAACAGACCGCGGAAATATCAGAAGGCTGTTTCTGGCCCTGCTGACGAGTGCCGCTGTGTGCTCCTACCTGTCCTCGACGGCCGAAGTGCGCGCGCAGGACAGCGGACAGTTGCGCAATCTGGAACCCAGCATTCCCGAAGACGCGAAGCTTCTGCTTGCCGCCAACGAACTCGTCTATGACCGTGACGCCGAGCGCGTCGTGGCGCGTGGCGCCGTGCAGATCAATTATGCCGGCTACCAGATGGTCGCGCGGCAGGTGGACTACGACCAGAAGAGCGGCCGCATGACGGCGACCGGCAACATCGAACTGGTCGAACCGGGCGGCAACCGCCTTTATGCCGACACGATGGACGTCACCGACAATTTCGCGGACGGTTTCCTGAAGGCGCTCCGGATCGAAACGACAGACAACACCCGCCTTGCCGCCGAAAGCGGCCAGCGCGTCGGCGGCCGCGACATCATTCTCAACAAGGGGGTCTATACGGCCTGCCTTCCCTGCGCCGATCATCCGGAACGGCCGCCGCTCTGGCAGGTCAAGGCCGAGCGCGTCGTGCAGAACGGGGAAACCCACACGATCCGTCTCGAAAAGGCTCGCTTCGAGCTCTTCGGCAAGACGGTGGCCGTGCTCCCCTTCATCGAGGTGCCGGATCATACGGTCAAGCGCAAATCGGGCTTCCTGTTTCCCGAGATGCAGACCTCGCAGAACCTCGGCTTCGGCCTGACGGTTCCTTACTATATCGCGCTTTCCAACCAGCGTGACGCGACGATACGCGCCACCGGCTTCACCAGCCAGGGCCTGCTGCTCGAGACGGAAGTTCGGCAGCGCTTCGAAAAAGGAACGGCGACGATCCGCTTCGCCGGCATCCAGCAGCTCAACAGCGAGAATTTCGACGCCGGCACCAGCGACGCGCGCAGAGACCAGCGTGGAATGGTGGCCTCCAAGGGCGAGTTCCAGATCAATCCCCGCTGGACGTTCGGCTGGGACGTTATGCTGCAGAGCGACAACAACTTCGCCCGCACCTACAATCTGTCCGGCCTCGACGGCACCACGCACGCCAACGACGTCTACCTGACGGGTCTCGGCGAGCGGAACTATTTCGACCTGCACGGCTACTATTTCGATGTGCAGGACGCAGACCCGGAGAGCAATGCGGAGAAGCGCCAGCCGGTCGTGCTGCCGTCGCTCGACTACAGCTATGTGGCACCGGAGCCTGTGGCCGGCGGACAATTGTCCGGCACGCTGAATTTCACCGCGCTTTCGCGTTTCAAGACCGACGAAGTCGACACGGATGCGGATGGCATCAGCGATCGCTTCCGCGGGCTCAAGGGCTCGATGAGCCGCATGACCACCGAGACCGAGTGGAAGCGGACCTTCTCCGTCCCCGGCGGGCTTCAGCTCACGCCGCTGCTTGCGGCGCGCGGCGACGCCTACTGGCTCGATATGAACAGCCCGACGGGCTACACCGGCAACTACTATGACGAGGCGACGGCGACCCGCTACATGCTGACGGCAGGACTCGAGGCGCGGTATCCGATCCTGATCACCACCGACAACAGCAGCCACATCGTCGAGCCGATCGCGCAGATCTATGCCCGCAACGACGAACAGCTCGCCGGCCGGCTGCCGAACGAGGATGCGCAGAGCTTCGTCTTCGACGCCACCAACCTCTTCGAGCGTGACAAGTTCTCCGGTTTCGACCGTGTCGAAGGCGGCACCCGCGCGAATGTCGGCATCCGCTATACCGGCACGCTCGACAACGGTTTCGGCCTTCGCGCCATCTTCGGCCAGTCTTACCATCTGGCGGGCCTGAACTCGTTTGCGACCGACGACCTCGTCAATGCCGGCGCAGATTCCGGTCTCGAAACCGACCGTTCCGACTATGTGGGCATGGCGGGCATCGACATCCCGAACGGGCTGACGCTAAGTGCCAACGCGCGTTTCGACGAAAAGACGTTCGACGTGCGCCGCACCGATGCGAGCCTCGGCTTCACCAACGACCGACTGCTGGCGAACCTCACCTACACGCAGATCGCCGCACAGCCGGAATATGGCTTCGAGGACAAGAACGACGAGTTACAGGCGGCAAGCTCGGTGAAGGTCGATGAATACTGGTCGGTCTTCGGTTCGCTCACCTGGGACATCAACAACGCCACGATCAACCGCAAGGGGATCGGCATCTCCTATGCCGACGAGTGCACGATCTTCTCGCTGGTCTATTCCGACAAGCGCGACCCGGAAGACGAGTCCGCGAGCGACTGGACGATCGGCGCCCGGCTGACCTTCCGCACACTCGGCGACGTGCGCGTTGGCAAGACCAACCTCGCCGGCTTTGATTGATCAGGGCCGGGGCGGTCAGGCATGGGCGTATCGCGGTCATCCCTTCAAGCATCCGCGACGAACACCGGCGGCGGGCCGTCGCGAATGTCATTGTTTCGCCGCACGGATTGTGCAATCCCTGCGGCACATTATACTTCGGTGGCCAACGAAATGCCGGGTCGCGCCGACGAATGCGCGCCCGAGGGAAAGGAATGCCAATGACTTTTGGCAAAAAGCAGACACGTATCCTGCTTCTCTGTGCGGCAGCGCTCGCCTTCACCGCGGGTCCCGGTCCCCTGCCCGGCGTTCCCGTCGCCCATGCGGCAAGCGAGGTCGCCGTGGTCGTCAACAAGACGGCGATCACAACGGGTGACGTCGCCAAGCGCGCCGCCTTCCTGCGTCTTCAGCGCCGCAAGGGCGACCTGAAGAAGATGGCGCGCGAAGAGATGGTCGACGAGACCCTGAAGCGTCAGGAGATCGCTCGCGTCGGCATGTCGGTCAGCACCGAAGAGGTCGATGCCGCCTTTGCCCGTTTCGCGAGTTCCAACAAGCTCTCCGCCCAGCAGCTGACCGGAATTCTTGGCCAGGCAGGCGTCACGGCCGACCACTTCAAGGCGTATATCGCCGTCTCGATGAGCTGGCCGCGCCTCGTCAACGCCCGTTACGGGTCCCGCGGCAAGCTTTCGAGCCAGGAGGTCGCGACGCGTCTCCTGGAGCGCAAGGAGAAGCCGGTGACCACGGAGTACTTCCTGAAGCAGGTGATCTTCGTCGTCCCTGCGAACAAGAAGGGCATCGTCGGCAAGCGCAAGTCGGAGGCGGAAGCCTCGCGGTCGAAGTTCCCCGGTTGCGACCAGGCGATGGAATTCGCCAAGGACTATCGCGACGTATCGATCCGCAATCTCGGCCGCGTCCTCGCGCCGGAACTGCCCGACGACTGGAAGCCGCTGATCGAGAAGGCGAAGGGTGCGACGACCGGAACGCGCGTCACCGAACGCGGCGTCGAATATCTGGCGATCTGCAACCAGCGCCAGGTATCGGACGACGTCGCAGCGGAAGTCGTCTTCCGCGCCGAAGACCTCGGCAAGGACAAGCCAGCGGACAATCCGAACGCAAAGAAGTACCTCGACGACCTGCGCTCCAAGGCGCAGATCGTCTATCGCTGATCCCCGGGACAATCGACGATGACACAGACCGAGAGCCTTCCTCTCGCACTCAGCCAGGGGGACCCGGCGGGTGTGGGCCCTGATATCGCACTTTCGGCCTGGCTGGAGAGGACGGTTCACGACGTGCCGCCGTTCCTCTTCATCGGAGATCCGGCCGTTCTCGCTGTTCGTGCCAGACAGCTTGACATCGACGTCCCGCTGAAGGAGACCGATGCCGCCGGCGCCGTGTCCGTCTTCTCCGATGCACTCCCTGTGCTGCCGGTTCCGACCGGCGTCGACGTGGTGGCGGGCAGCCCGCACGTTTCGACCGCCAAGTCGACGATCGCCGCGATCGAGACGGCCGTCCGGCTCTGCTTCGACGGCAAGGTGCGCGGCATGGTCACCAACCCGATCGCAAAGGCCGTGCTCTACGAAGCCGGCTTCGGCTTTCCGGGCCATACCGAATTCCTGGCCCGTCTCGCAAGCCGCGCCACGGGACAGAGCTTCCGTCCGGTGATGATGCTTGCGGGGGCGAAGCTGAAGGCGGTGCCGGTCACCATCCATATCCCGATCAAGGACGTTCCGGCGACACTCACCGAGACTCTGATCCTCGATACCTGCCGCATCACCGCCAGGGACCTCAAGGAGCGCTTCGGCCTTTCCTCGCCGCGGCTTGCCGTGGCCGGCCTCAACCCTCATGCGGGCGAAGGCGGAGCAATCGGGCTCGAGGACGAGGAGATCATCCATCCGGCGATCATGCAGCTGCGGGAAGAAGGGATCGACGCCTTCGGGCCGCTGCCCGCCGATACCATGTTCCACGACGAGGCGCGCCGTCGTTACGACGTCGCGATCTGCATGTACCATGACCAGGCGCTGATCCCGGTCAAGGCGCTCGGTTTCGACGACTCCGTCAACGTGACGCTCGGCCTTCCCTTCGTGCGCACCTCGCCCGACCACGGCACCGCCTTCGGCATCGCCGGCACCGGCATCGCCCGCCATGACAGCCTCGTCGCCGCACTGAAGCTCGCTTCGGAGATCTCCCGCCCCGCGGGCGCCGCCTCCTGATGGCGGCTCTCGACGGTCTTCCGCCGCTGCGCGACGTCATTCGTCGCCATGAGCTCGACGCCCGCAAGGCGCTCGGCCAGAACTTCCTGCTCGATCTCAACCTGACGCAGAAGGTCGCCCGCACCGCAGGCTCGCTCGAAGGCGTGACCGTGTTCGAGGTCGGTCCCGGACCGGGCGGCCTCACCCGCGCGATCCTCGCGCTCGGCGCCAAGAAGGTGATCGCCGTCGAACGCGACGCCCGCTGCCTGCCGGCACTCGCCGAGGTCGCCGAGCACTATCCGGGCCGGCTGGAAGTGATCGAGGGCGATGCGCTGAAGACCGACTTCGAGGCGCTCCTGCTCGAAGGTCCGGTCAAGATCATCGCCAACCTGCCCTACAATGTCGGCACGCAACTGCTGGTCAACTGGCTGCTGCCGAAGGCCTGGCCGCCGTTCTGGCAGTCGCTGACGCTGATGTTCCAGAAGGAAGTCGGCCAGCGCATCGTGGCGCACGAGGACGATGACCACTACGGCCGCCTCGGCGTGCTCTGCGGCTGGCGGACCGACGCCCACATGGCCTTCGACGTGCCGCCGCAGGCCTTCACCCCGCCGCCGAAGGTGACGTCGACCGTCGTCCATCTCGTTCCGAAGGCCAATCCGCTGCCCTGCCCGGTCGAAAAGCTCGAGCGCGTCACGCAGGCCGCCTTCGGCCAGCGGCGCAAGATGCTGCGCCAGAGCCTCAAATCGCTCGGTGGCGAGGCCCTTCTCGTCAAGGCCGGCATCGACCCGGCGAGGCGGGCCGAGACGCTGTCGGTGGAAGAGTTCGTCCGGCTGGCGAATTCGCTCTGAGCCGGCGCGAACGTCCGCGCACGAACTTTCGGAAAAAATCGCCGGCATGTCACATCGGGCGATGTCCACTCGTCATGGTGTCGTAACCAACGAAAGGATACGAACCATGAGTGCAAGACTTGATATCTTCTCCGCCGCTCCCGCCCTGATGAAGAAGTGGATGGGTGTGTCGATGGACGCCGCCGCCAGCCTCGAGCCCAGCCTCATCGAACTCGTGAAGATCCGCGCCTCGCAGATCAACGGCTGCGCCAACTGCCTCAACATGCACACCGTCGAGGCGCGGGCGAAGGGCGAGAGCGAGCAGCGCATCTATCTCCTCTCCGCCTGGCGCGAGGCACCCTGCTATTCCGATCGCGAGCGCGCCGCGCTAGGCTGGACCGACGCCCTGACCCGGCTCTCGGAAGGCCATTCGCACGACCGCGCCTATGAAGTGCTGAAGGCGCATTTCACGGAGGACGAACAGGTGAAGCTCACACTGATGATCAACGTCATCAACGGCTGGAACCGTCTCGCCGTCGGCTTCGGCCTCTGGGTCGACCCGGCCGCGGCGAAGGCAGTCCAGACGGAGGTGGCAGCCTGATGGCGCCCCAGTCCCAGGAGGACGCGGCGGCGAGCTTCGACCCGCTGCGTCCGAAACTCGTCCGCGTCGCCTACCGGATGCTCGGTTCGGTGGCCGACGCCGAGGACATGGTGCAGGAGGCCTTCATCCGCTGGATGGGGGCCGACCGTCATGCGGTGCGCGAGCCGGAGGCCTTTCTCCGCCGCACGGTGACGCGGCTCTGCCTCGACCAGCTGAAATCGGCGCGGCGCCAGCGCGAGACCTATGTCGGCCCCTGGCTCCCCGACCCCGTTGTCGACGAGGAAGAGGAGGAAGACGTCACGCTGCCGCTGATGCTGGCGCTGGAGCGTCTCTCGCCGCTCGAACGTGCGGCCTTCCTGCTGCACGACGTGTTCGGCCTGCCCTTCGAGGAAGTCGCCACCACGATCGAGCGGGACACCGCTGCCTGCCGGCAGCTCGCCACCCGTGCGCGCAGCCATGTGCGCGAGGCGCGGTCACGCTTCCAGGTCGACAAGAAACGCGGTATCGAACTTGCCGAGGCCTTCTTCGCGGCCTCGCGCAGCGGCGACATGTCAGCGCTCGGGGCGATGCTCGCGGCCGATGTCAGCGTCCATGCCGACGGCGGCGGAAAACGTGCAGCGGCCGGCGCACCTGTCTTCGGTTTCGAGGCTGTCATGATGCTGCACGATCATCTGGCCGAGCTCTTCCGGAAAAACGGCTCGCAACTCGTCCACGCCGGCTTCATCAACGGACTGCCGGGGTTCGTCTCGCTGGAGGCTGACGGCGAACTCCAGACGACGGCGCTCGATATCGTGGACGGGAAGATCGCGGCGATCTACGTCGTCCGCAATCCCGACAAATTGCGGCACCTGAATTAGGGTCGGCCGGAGGCAATGCCTCCGGCTGTTATGTCTCGGTGATGAGCCCGTTGACGAAGTCGAACAGGCCGTGGCGCCGGTCGCGCCGCAGCCGCTCTGCCTTGATGATCGATTTGACCGAGTCGATCGCGGTGTTGAGATCGTCGTTGACGATCACGTAGTCGTATTCCCGCCAGTGCTCGATTTCGGAGCGCGAATTGGCAAGCCGCGTCTGGATCACCTCCTCCGTGTCTTCCGCGCGGCGATGCAGGCGCGACTGCAGTTCGGCCATGGTCGGCGGCAGAATGAAGATCGACACGACGTCGGCCGGCATCTTCTCCTGCAGCTGCTGGGCGCCCTGCCAGTCGATGTCGAAGAGCATGTCGCGACCCTCGGCCATGGCGATTTCCACCGGATCACGCGGCGTGCCGTAGAAATTGCCGTGGACTTCGGCCCATTCGAGCAGGGAGTCGGAGGCGCGCAATGCCTCGAACTCGCGTTGCGAGACGAAGCGGTAGTGGACGCCCTCCACCTCGCTGTGGCGACGCTCGCGCGTGGTGACGCTCACCGACACACTGATCTGCATGTCCGGCTGGCTGAGCAGCGTGCGCGCGATCGACGACTTTCCCGCGCCCGACGGCGACGAGATCACCAGCATCAATCCGCGCCTGGCGATCTCCACCACGCCCCCCTTCGGCTTACCCATTGTCTACTCCAAATTCTGGACCTGTTCCCGGAACTGGTCGATGACGACCTTCAGTTCGATGCCGGCGGAGGTCACCGCGACGGCATTGGACTTGGAACAGATGGTATTCGATTCGCGGTTAAATTCCTGCGCCAAGAAATCGAGCTTGCGGCCGATCGGCCCACCTTCGGCGAGAAGCTCGCGGGCGGCGGCGACATGCGCCTTCAGCCGGTCGATCTCCTCGCGCAGATCCGCCTTCGTCGCCAGCAGCGCCGCCTCGGCGTGCAGCCGGTCGCGGTCGAGCGAGGGTGCAGTTTCGAGGAGTGCCTGAAGCTGCCCCTCGAGCTTGCGGGCGATCTCTTCCGGCGAGCGTGACGGATCTGCCTCGACGCGGCGGGCGAGTTCCTCGATCCTGTCGACGTGCCCGGACAGAAGACGGCCGAGTGCATCGCCCTCCCGCCGGCGCATGTCGCCGAGGGCGGCGACCGCCTTGGAAAGGCCTTCGAGGATGGCGGCGTCACGCGCGGCGATGATCTCTTCGCTGTCGACTGCTTCGCGGAACTCGACGAGCCCGCGAATACCGAGAAGCGCATCGAGGCGCATCGGCGAAGGATCGACGACCGAGGAACCGAGCGCATCGCGCAGTTTGAGGACGGCGGCGAGCGCCTCCTCGTTGACGACGGCCTCGACACGGTTCTCGTTGATGGTGACGGAAAGGGTCACCTGCAGATTGCCGCGAGAGAGCGCTTCGGACAGGCGGTGACGCGCCTCCACTTCCAGAGCTTCCATGCCGCTCGGCAGGCGTAACCGGATGTCCAGTCCCTTGCCGTTGACCGAGCGCAGTTCCCAGGCCCAGCGGTAGCGCCCGCTGGTGCCTTCGCTGCGGGCGAAGCCGGTCATGGATTGCAGTGCCATCGCTCTACTCCGTAGGCTCTGAAGGACAGGGTTCATCCGGCGTTCGCCGTGCGGGCCGGAGCCCGGGAATGCGGACGCCGATATTGGACCGCTAGTTGTTCGGCGCCGGAGCGTCCATCACCGCTTCGGGTTCGACCCCACGCTCGGCTTCGATCTTGCGCCACTTCTTGACGTTGGCGTTGTGCTCTTCGAGCGTCGCCGCGAAGACGTGTCCACCGGTGCCGTCGGCCACGAAGTAGAGGTCCTTGGTGCGCCAGGGATTGGCGACCGCTTCGAGCGCCTCCCGACCCGGATTGGCGATCGGCCCCGGCGGCAAGCCCTTGACCACGTAGGTGTTGTAGGGCGTTTCCTTCTTCAGGTCCGACTGGAAGATCGGGCGGTCGGCCGGCTTTCCGTCGCCGCCGAAGAGGCCGTAGACGATCGTCGGGTCCGACTGGAGGCGCATGCCCTTCTGCAGACGATTGTAGAAGACGGAGGCGACGTGGGCGCGTTCGTCCGGCTTGCCAGTTTCCTTTTCCACGATCGAGGCGAGCGTGACCAGTTCGAGCTTGCTCTTCAGCGACAGGTCGGGGTCACGCTTCTCCCAGACCTGATCGACGATCTTCTCCTGTGCCGCGATCATCTGGCTGATGATCTCGTCGCGCTTGGTGCCGCGGGAAAACTTGTAGGTGTCGGGCCGGAGCGCCCCTTCGGCCGGCAGTTGTGCGGGCAATTCGCCTTCGAGGACCGGATCTTCGGCAAGCCGCTTGAACATCTGCTTGACCGACAGTCCCTCCGGGAAGGAGATCGCGTAGAGGATGGACTTGCCCGACTTCAGGAGATCCATGATCTCCTTCATCGAAGCCTTCGCCTTGATCTCGTATTCGCCAGCCTTCAGCGTCTCGTTCTCGTCGAGATAGGTGGCCGTCACATAGCGAAAGATGCGGGAATCGGTGACGACGCCGCTTCGCTCGAGGTTGTTGGCGATCTCGGCAAGGCCCGCGCCGTTGCGCACGACGAAATTCACGTTTGCCTGCAGCGGTCCCGGGCCCTGGTAGGCCGACATCACGTAGTAGAAACCGGCGACGGCGATCACGAAAACCGTGACAATCAGCGTCATCAGGAAGTTGAGGAAGATCACCAGCTGGCTGCGCGCCTTGCGCGAGCGTTTGGGAGGCGCCGGAACCCGTTCCGGCTTCAGCGCTTCGGTCGGCGATTTCGGAATGATCGGGCCCTTGGACGCGGGTTCCGCGTTACGGCCGGGCTCATTCCCGTTGTTTTGATCGATCTCGCTCACCGGCACTCCTCTTCATTTCGGTCCAGCCGCTCTTTCGCCGGACATTGCGGCGAAAACCGGTACACGGCATCCATCCCGAAAGCGTCGTTCCGGCGCGCCCGGCCTGCCGGCAGGTTATCCCTGGTAGCGACGCAGGACCAGCGAGGCATTGGTGCCTCCGAATCCGAACGAATTGGAAAGCGCGACATCGATCTGACGTTCGCGCGCCTTGTGCGGCACGAGGTCGATCGCCGTTTCCACTTCGGGATTGTCGAGGTTGAGCGTCGGCGGCGCGATATTGTCACGGATCGCGAGCGCAGAGAAGATCGCCTCGACGGCGCCGGCGGCGCCGAGAAGATGGCCGATCGCCGATTTCGTCGACGACATCGAAATCTTCGAGGCGGAATCGCCGACGAGCCGCTCGACCGCACCGAGTTCGATGACGTCGGCCATGGTCGAGGTGCCGTGAGCATTGATGTAGTCAACATCGGCAGGCGTCAGGCCGGCGCGCTTCAGCGCCATCGCCATGCAGCGCTGCGCGCCTTCACCGTCTTCGGACGGAGCGGTGATATGGTAGGCGTCGCCGGAAAGGCCGTAGCCGACGATTTCGGCATAGATCTTGGCACCGCGCGCTTTTGCGTGCTCCAGCTCTTCCAGCACGACGATGCCGGCGCCCTCGCCCATGACGAAGCCGTCACGGTCCTTGTCGTAGGGGCGCGAGGCGCGGGTCGGATCGTCGTTGTGGGCGGTCGACAGCGCACGGCAGGCGGCAAAGCCGGCAAGCGAGATGCGGCTAATCGGAGATTCGGTGCCGCCGGCGACCATCACGTCGGCATCGCCGAGCGCGATCAGGCGCGCCGCGTCACCAATGGCATGGGCGCCGGTCGAGCAGGCGGTGACGACCGAGTGGTTCGGGCCGCGCAGCTTGTGGCGAATGGAGACCTGGCCGGAGGCCAGGTTAATGAGACGTCCGGGAATGAAGAACGGCGACAGGCGGCGCGGGCCCTTGTCGCGCAGGATGAATCCCGCCTCGACGATGCCTTCGATCCCGCCGATGCCGGAACCGATCAGCACGCCGCTCGCGATCTGGTCCTCGTCGCTCTTCGGGTGCCAGCCGGCATCCTCGAGCGCCATGTCGGCGGCAGCGATCGCGTAAATAATGAAATTGTCGACCTTGCGCTGCTCCTTGAGCTCCATCCAGTCGTCGGGACTGAACGCACCCTCGCCTTCGGTCGGGATACGGCAGGCGACCTGCGCCGGCAGGTCATCGACCTCGAATTCGGTCACGCGGCGCGCGCCGCTCTGCCCGGCCAGGAGTTTCGACCACGTCACCTCGGTTCCACATCCCAGAGGCGATACCATGCCGGTACCGGTGATAACGACCCGTCTCATAGTCCGCAGCCCACCTGTTCTTTCGGTCTGAAAACAGCAAGGCCCGCCAAGAGCGGGCCTCCGCAGGCCGGATCTAAGGTGATCCGCCTGCCTTGCATGCCAACGATCAGGCCTGAGCCTTCTCGATGAACTTTACCGCGTCGCCGACCGTCAGGATGGAGTCGGCCGCGTCGTCCGGGATTTCAACGCCGAACTCTTCTTCGAAAGCCATGACCAATTCGACCGTGTCGAGCGAGTCGGCGCCCAGGTCGTCGATGAAGCTTGCGCCTTCGACGACTTTCTCGGCATCAACGCCGAGATGGTCAATTACAATTTTCTTCACGCGTTCTGCGATATCGCTCATGTCGGTTTCCTCGACCTTCTTTATCTCGGGGCGCCGCGACGGTCCCCTACCCTGTATCAAACCGGCGATCGATGCTTTTGCAACCTCACCGGCAAACTCGTTCAGCCCAATCCACAACGAACAGCAGCCTAGGCACAACTGCCGCCTGTCATTTCGGGACGACTGTACACAGTCTTGGCCCGCTTAACATGCTTTAAGCCCTTCGCAAAGCCTGAAAATCACCGGCGAGAGGCTGCTCAACATGCAAATCCCGCGCACATCGTGCGCAGGCGTCAGATCATCGCCATACCGCCGTTGACGTGAAGCGTCTGGCCGGTGACGTAGCCCGCCTCGCTGGAGGCGAGATAGAGGACGGCGGCGGCGATGTCGCTGCCGGTGCCCATGCGCTTCATCGGGATCGCCCCCATGATAGCTTCCTTCTGCTTCTCGTTGAGCTTGCCGGTCATGGCGCTCTCGATGAAGCCGGGCGCGACGCAGTTGACGGTGACGTTGCGAGTCGCAATCTCCTGGGCGAGCGACTTGGAAAAGCCGATCATGCCGGCCTTCGAGGCGCAGTAGTTCGTCTGGCCCGGATTGCCGGTGACGCCGACGATCGAGGTAATGTTGATGATGCGGCCGAAGCGGCGGCGCATCATCGGATGGGTGAGTTCGCGGGTCAGGCGGAAGACCGCCGTCAGGTTGACCTCGAGCACGCTGTCCCAGTCCTCGTCGCTCATGCGCACGAAGAGGCCGTCCTTGGTGATGCCGGCGTTGTTGACGAGGATGTCGACGCCTTCGAGTTCGGCTTCCGCCTTTTCGCCCAGAGCCTTCACGTCGTCGCGGTTCGACAGGTTCGCCGGAAAGACCTTGACCCGGTCACCGAGCTCGGTCGCGAGCGCCTCGAGCTTTTCGACGCGCGTTCCATGCAGGCCGACGATGGCGCCGCGCGCATGCAGCAGGCGGGCGATCTCCTCGCCGAGGCCGCCGGTTGCGCCGGTGACGAGAGCCTTGCGGCCGGTCAAATCAAACATGATCGCAATCCTTGTTTTTTGAAACGGAAGATCAGCCGAGAAGTGCTGCGAGTGCCGCGTCGATATCGGCCGGCGTATTGACGGCGATGCCGTTCACGGACTTGTCGATGCGGCGGGCGAGACCGGTCAGCACCTTGCCGGAGCCGAGTTCATAAAGCGTGGTGACGCCGTTTGCCGCGAACCATTCGACCGTCTCGCGCCAGCGAACCTGGCCGGTAACCTGCTCGACGAGCAGGGCGGCAATCTCGTCGGCCGAGGTGACGGGCGCGGCGCGGACGTTCGCGATCAGCGGAACGACCGGGTCCTTCTTGTCTACCTTGGCGAGCGCCTCGCGCATGGCCTCGGCGGCCGGTCCCATCAGGGCCGAATGGAAGGGTGCGGAAACCGGCAGCATGATGGCGCGCTTGGCGCCCTTGTCGGTCGCAAGGGCAGCTGCCTTTTCGACCGCGGCCTTGCCACCGGAAATCACCAGCTGGCCGCCGCCGTTGTCGTTGGCGATCTGGCAGGGGCCGACGGCAGAAGCCTCGACGCAGATCGACTGCACGTCGCCGTGTTCGAGCCCGATGATAGCGGCCATGGCGCCTTCACCGACCGGAACTGCAGCCTGCATGGCATTGCCGCGGATGCGCAGGAGCCGGGCGGTATCGGCGAGCGAGAAGGTGCCGGCGGCGCAGAGCGCGGAATATTCGCCGAGCGAATGGCCGGCGACGAAGGATACCTTCGACTTGAGATCGAGGCCGCGGGCCTGCATCACGCGGATGACGGCCATCGATACGGCCATCAGCGCCGGCTGGGCGTTGGCGGTCAGCGTCAGGGTTTCTTCCGGCCCCTCGAACATCACGGAGGAGAGCTTCTCGCCGAGCGCTTCGTCGACCTCCTCGAAGACCGCGCGGGCTTCGGGATAGGTCTCCGCAAGCTCCTTGCCCATGCCGACGGCCTGGCTGCCCTGGCCGGGGAACGTAAATGCCACACTCATGGTTCAATCCTTCTCGGGATATGTTCTTCCCTGACTTTTTTCTCTCCCTTTGACGGGTTTTCAAAGGGAGTCAAGTGCAGACGGGCCGCTTTGCCCCGCTCGCGGCACGTTGTCCAGAGGCGGAAGAGGAGGATCGGCGCATCGGCGGAGGCATGGAAAGAACACGCTTGCAGTGCAGCGAAATCGACCTAGATTCGGAAGGCTATTCCCGCCCTCCGACACTCTTTCCAGCAACGGAAACGTCTTTCATGAAGTACAACAAGCTTGGCCGCACCGGCATCACCGTGTCCGAAATCTGCCTGGGGACAATGACCTGGGGTTCGCAGAACACGCAGGCGCAAGCCTTCGAGCAGATGGACTACGCGCTCGACCGCGGCATCAATTTCTTCGATACCGCCGAACTCTACCCGACCACCCCGCTCTCCGCCGAGACCTACGGCGACACCGAGACGATTATCGGCAACTGGTTTCAAAAGACCGGCAAGCGCAAGGATGTCGTGCTCGCGACCAAGGTCGCCGGCGCCGGCCGGCCCTATATCCGCGGCGGCGAGCCGATCACCGGGGCGGCAATCCGCGAGGCGGTCGATGCGAGCCTCAGGCGGCTGAAGACCGACTATATCGACCTCTACCAGATCCACTGGCCGAACCGCGGCCACTATCACTTCCGCCAGGCCTGGACCTACGACCCGTTCAAGCAGGATCGTGAGAAGGCCGCCGCCGACATCGAGGAGAAGTTCTCCGCCCTCGGTGAGTGCGTGAAGGCCGGCAAGATCCGCGCGATCGGCCTCTCCAACGAGACGGCCTGGGGTACGCTCAAATATCTTTCGCTCGCCGAGAAGAAGGGGCTCCCGCGGGTGGCGACGCTCCAGAACGAGTATAACCTGCTCTACCGCAGCTTCGATCTCGACCTCGCCGAGGTCTCGCACCACGAGAATGTCGGCCTGCTCGCCTATTCGCCGCTGGCCGGCGGCATTCTTTCGGGCAAGTATCTCGACGGACAGAAGCCCGCAGGCTCTCGCGGCTCGATCAACGGCGACATCGGCGGACGCCTGCAGCCCCGCCAGGAGCCGGCGACACGCGCCTATGTCGAGATTGCCCGCAAGCACGGTCTCGATCCGTCCGCGATGGCACTCGCCTTCTGCCTCACCCGGCCATTCATGGCCTCGGTGATTATCGGCGCCACCAGTATGGAACAGCTGAAGACCGACGTCTCGGCTGCAGACCTCACGCTCTCCGATGAGATTCTCGCCGAGATCGCCAAGGTCCATCGCTTCTATCCCATGCCGATGTGAGACCGCCCGCGGTATCGCGAAGCAGGCAGAAGACGCCATTATAAGTTGCGCATGACCGTCCGGACTGCTCCAATGGAGCGGTCTGGACGGCGAAGCGGAGCGACATGGACTACCTCCTCGTAGCGAGCGGCCTGGTCTGCCTTTATTTCGGCGCGGAATGGCTGCTGCGCGGCACCGTTTCCCTGTCCCGCCGGCTGGATATTCCGACGCTTCTCGTCTCGCTGGTCGTCATCGGATTCGGCACGTCGCTGCCGGAGCTCCTGGTTTCGTTGCGCGCCGCCTTCGCGGCCTCGCCGGGTCTCGTGCTCGGCAACGTCGTCGGCTCCAACATCGCCAATACGCTTCTCATCATCGGAGTCGGTTCCGTCATCTCGCCGATGAAGGAGTGGGACGGTGCCGTGCGGCGTGACGCGCTGGTGATGCTCGCCGCCACGGTGCTGATGCTCCTGCTCGTGCAGTTCAGCGCCGTCGGACGGCTCGCCGGCCTCGTTATGGTGGCTCTCCTCGGCTTCTATCTACAACAGGGTTACCGCAAGGCGCGGCGCGATCCGTCGACGCGGATCGTCGAGACGATCGAAGGCGAAGAACTGCCGTGGTCGCGGATCGCCATCCTGATCGCCGCCAGCCTCCTGGCACTGTTTGCCGGCGCCGAACTCCTCGTCCGCGGCGCAACGAAACTCGCAGCCGACTTCGGCGTCTCCGAAGCGGTGATCGGCCTGACGGTCGTCGCGGTCGGCACCAGTCTGCCGGAACTCGCGACCGCCGTCGTCGCGGCTTCCCGCCGCCAGTCCGACGTCACCGTGGGCAACGTCGTCGGATCGAACATTTTCAACATTCTTTTCATCCTCGGCCTGACGGCGCTGGTGCTGCCCGTTCCGGTCGCCCCGCGCTTTCCCCGGTTCGACGTCCCGGTGATGCTGGCCGCAGCGACCGTCTTCACCGCGGCGATCCTTCTCGACCGGCCCGTCGGCCGCCTGTTCGGGGTCGTCCTGCTCCTCTCTTACGCCGGATATCTGGCTTTCCTGACCTGAGCCGCGGAGCCTGACCGGATTTCAGCCTTGCCTTTCCTCGAAAAATGCGTATAAGCGCGCTGTTCAAAACACCCGGTCCTTCGGCTGGTGGCTGAACGGAGGGCAGGTCCTTGAACCAAGGATCGCAGGCACCGAAGGGTTGCCGGCCTCCCGTGTCTCCGCTCTCGACCGTCTCGATCAAACGCTTTTCTTGCCTGGTTTTCCAGTTCCAAGAGCAGTCGTTGAGGCTTAGCGCCGGATCCGGGTGACGACAACCGCAAGAAAGGCAAGTCTACAATGGCTCTTTACGAACATGTATTCCTTGCCCGGCAGGATATGTCCGCTCAGCAGGTTGATGCCCTCATCGAACAGTACAAGGGTGTCATCGAAGCTAACGGCGGCAAGGTCGGGCGCATCGAGAACTGGGGCCTGAAGTCCCTCACCTACCGCATCAAGAAGAACCGCAAGGCGCACTACGCCCTCATGGACATCGACGCTCCGGCGGCCGCCATCCATGAAATGGAACGCCAGATGCGCATCAACGAAGACGTTCTTCGTTACATGACCATCGCCGTCGAAGCCCACGAAGAAGGCCCGTCCGCGATGATGCAGAAGCGTGACCGCGACGACCGCCCGCGCCGTGAAGGCGACGACCGTGGCCCGCGCCGCGACTTCGGCGACCGTGGCCCGCGTCCGGACCGTGGCCCCCGTGAAGGTGGCTTCGAGCGTCGTCCGCGCGAAGACCGCGCGTAATTTCGAGCACAAGGAGAAAACACAATGGCTGATGCATCCTCTGCTCCGGCACGCCGCCCGTTCCATCGTCGTCGCAAGACCTGCCCCTTCTCGGGCGCGAACGCACCGAAGATCGACTACAAGGACGTTCGTCTGCTGCAGCGCTACATTTCCGAGCGCGGCAAGATCGTTCCGTCCCGTATCACCGCAGTTTCCCAGAAGAAGCAGCGCGAACTGGCCAAGGCCATCAAGCGCGCCCGCTTCCTCGGCCTGCTGCCCTACGTCGTAGCGTAATCCGACATTTCGACCCGCTGACCAATGGTCGGCGGGTCGAGTTCGCCCTTCCGCGATGGGCGCGGATCGGCACCTTTGAAAACCCATGTTGGGGACCGGACCTCGCAAGTCGAATCCGGATTATCCCCTAACTGCTTCGAAAAGCAGGACAGCGACGTGAAACAGGTGAATGCGACATTGCTGCTGACCGGCGTTCTTGCCGGCATCACCGCCGCCCTGCTGGTGCTGGGCGCGAATGCGCAGCCGTCGTTTGCCTCTCTCCTCTACGCAGCGTCCGCCCTTCCCGTTCTGATCGTCGGCCTCGGCTGGGGCAATATCGCCGCGATCACCGCGGTCATCACCGCCGCCGTCATCGGCGCGGCCGCCGTCTCGCCGCTCTTCGCTTTCGCCATGGCGATCTTCACGCTGCTGCCGGCGGGCTGGCTCAGCCATCTTGCGAACCTCGCGCGCCCCGCTTCCGAGCTCGGTGGGCCCGAGAACCTGATGGCCTGGTATCCGCTCTCCGACATCCTGCTGCACCTCTGCTCGCTGGTTGCGCTCGCGGTCGTCGTACTGGGGATCATGATCGGCTACGGCCCGGACCTGGTCAGCCAGATGGTCGATGCCCTGCTGCAGTCGGTCCAGGGTGGCGAGAACCCCGCATTGGCGCCTGATGCAGCAAGCGTCGCGCAGCTGAAGCGCCTGATGCTGACGATGCTGCCCGTCGTGCAGGGCGGCACCTGGGTGCTGATGCTCTTCTCCGCCTATTACATTGCCGTGCGGGTCGTCGCCGCGTCCGGCCACGGCCTGCGCCCGCGCGAGGACATCCCCTCGGCCCTCAGGATGAACCGCAACGCGCTCTTCGTCTTTTTGGCCGGTATTCTCGCGACGTTCTACGGCGGCGTGCCGGCCCTTGTCGGCGCAACCGTCTGCGGCGCCTTCGGCGCGGGTTTCCTCGTTGCCGGCTTCGCCTCCCTGCACCTGCGCACCCGCGGCAAGGACTGGCGCGTGCCGGCGCTGGTGCTCGCCTATATCTCGGCGCTGCTTCTGCTGCCCGCCTTCTTCATTCTCGTCCTCGGCCTGTCGGATACCCGGCGGACCGTGGCGCTGACGCCGGCGCGATCCGCCGACAAACCTGACAACCGCAACACCTGAACTTGAGACTGAAAGGAAACGAAAATGGACGTCATTCTTCTTGAACGCATCGCCAAGCTCGGCCAGATGGGCGAAACCGTGAAGGTTCGCGACGGCTTTGCCCGCAACTACCTCCTGCCGCAGGGCAAGGCGCTGCGCGCCAACGCCGCCAACAAGGCCCGCTTCGAAGCCGAACGCGCCACGCTGGAAGCCCGCAACCTCGAGCGCAAGTCGGAAGCCCAGAAGGTCGCTGACGCCCTCTCCGGCAAGTCCTTCATCGTCGTCCGTTCGGCCGGCGAAACCGGTCAGCTGTACGGCTCGGTTGCCGCTCGCGACGTCGCCGACATCCTGGCTTCCGAAGGCTTCAACGTTTCGCGCAACCAGGTCGAACTCAACCAGCCGATCAAGTCGATCGGCCTGCACCAGGTCACCCTGCACCTGCATGCCGAAGTCGAGCTGTCTATCCAGCTCAACGTCGCCCGCTCGGCCGAAGAAGCCGAACGCCAGGCCAAGGGCGAGAGCCTGACCTCGGCCGACGCGATCTACGGCGTCGACGAAGACGCCCTGCGTCCGGAAGACTTCTTCAACCCGGAAGCCGAGTTCGAAGGCGAACAGGAATAATATCCGGCGCAAGCCGGATCTGGACGCCCGGGCCGCTGTGGCCCGGGCGTTTTCTTTTGCGGGAAGGGTCGCACGACAGAATCCCCTCCGAACGTTTCCGCCACGGTGTAGAATCAGCCCTGCCAAGCGATTCGCGCCCACCAGCGGCTACGCAAGCGGAATTCCCGTCTGCCCACGCGGAAAACCCGCCGGCCTGTGGATAAAAGGGACAACTGCCGGCATCGGCCGTCCGCTGCGCGAGCGGGCGTGGAATCGCCCGATTGCTGTTGACTATCCTGTCGTCGATCGTCAAACCGGATGGCTGTCGACGAGCACGAAAGAGGGAAACGGTAGCCCACAATGAACGACGCTGTGCGCAAGATCACGCCCCCCCAGCAGGCCGAGCCGCTCTATCGCGAAGCGCCGAACAACATCGAGGCAGAGCAGGCGCTTCTCGGCGCCATCCTGGTCAACAACGACGCCTATTACCGCGTCTCGGACTTCCTGAAGCCCGTCCATCTCTACGAGCCGCTGCACCGCAAGATCTTCGAGGTCGCCTCGGAGATCATCCGCATGGGCAAGACGGCGAACCCGGTCACCATCAAGACCTTCCTGCCAGCCGAGGAGAAGGTCGGCGACCTGACGGTGGCGCAGTATCTCGCCCGCCTCGCCTCCGAGGCGGTGACGATCATCAACGCCGAGGACTACGGCCGCGCGATCTACGACCTCGCGCTTCGTCGCGCGCTGATCCAGATCGGCGAGGACGTCGTCAACATCGCCTACGACGCGCCGCTCGACATGCCGCCGCAGGCGCAGATCGAGGACACCGAACGCCGCCTGTTCGAACTCGCCGAGAACGGTCGCTACGACGGCGGCTTCCAGGCCTTCAGCGATGCGGTGGCACTCGCGGTCGACATGGCCGGAGCCGCCTTCGAACGCGACGGCAATCTCTCCGGCATTTCCACCGGAATCCATTCGCTCGACTCGAAGATGGGCGGCCTGCAGCGCTCCGACTTGATCATCCTCGCCGGCCGTCCGGGCATGGGCAAGACCTCGCTTGCGACGAACATCGCCTGGAACATTGCGGCGTCCTACGAGCCGGAGGTCATGCCCGACGGTTCCTTCAAGGCCAGGAACGGCGGCGTCGTCGGCTTCTATTCGCTCGAAATGTCGTCCGAACAGCTCGCCACCCGTATCATGTCCGAGCAGACCGAGGTCTCGTCTTCCAAGATCCGCCGCGGCGACATCACCGAGCACGACTTCGAAAAACTCGTCGGCTTCTCGCAGACCATGCAGAAGGTGCCGCTTTATATCGACCAGACCGGCGGCATCTCGATCGCCCAGCTCGCCGCGCGCGCCCGCCGCCTGAAGCGCCAGCGTGGCCTCGATTGCCTGGTGGTCGACTACGTGCAGCTGATGACCGGCTCCAAGAAGGCCGGCGAGAACCGCGTGCAGGAAATCACCGAGATCACCACCGGCCTCAAGGCGCTCGGCAAGGAACTCAACGTGCCGATCGTCGCGCTCTCGCAGCTCTCCCGTCAGGTCGAAAGCCGCGACGACAAGCGCCCGCAGCTCTCCGACCTGCGTGAATCGGGCTCGATCGAACAGGACGCGGACGTCGTGCTCTTCGTGTTCCGCGAGGAATACTATGTGAAGAACATGGAGCCGCGCGATCCCGCCGACCCGAAATATGCCGAATGGGAATCGCAGATGGACAAGGTCAAGGGCACGGCGGACGTCATCATCGCCAAGCAGCGCCACGGACCGACCGGCACGGTCAAGCTCGCCTTCCAGGCCGAATACACCCGCTTCGCCGACCTCGCCGACCCGAGCTTCACTCAGTACGAGGAGCACTGAGCGGGAGCCGCGCTCTCAAAGCCCCATCGCGCGCAACATCGCCACGGCCGCAACGCCGAGGGCGGTGGCCGCTAGCAGCGGCAGGCGGAGCGCCGCAATGGCGGTAACCGCTGCGGCGATCGTTTCCGCCGGTCCGGTGGCGAG